>JAADHG010000292.1 GCA_013151975.1 Chlorobiota bacterium
TGGGAGCACGTTATGTTATGAATTTTGAAGACAATTTTAATTATTGGCAATTTTATGCCATTTGGAAGTTTTAAAGACGAAGACTTATTTTGTATTTTACGTTTATGAGAAAACAACTGTCTCTTATTTTTTTTGTGCTCTACGGAGTTGCTTTCTCTCAAAACTTAGAAGACGAAATTTACGTTGCAACCGAAACCTTTAATAACAATTCTAATACAACTGCATACAATCTATTAGAAAAGCAAGAAGCTATTTTTAAAGACCAATTACAAACAAAGGATGAACAATTAGCATTTGTTTTTTTACTTTGCAATAAAGGATATTACTTAAAAAATAAAGCCCCTAATAAAGCCATCTCTTCCTATGAAAATGCTTGGAACAGGTTTTCAAAACACAACCTTTCTGTATTATCCGATTACGATATAATTGAAAACTGCCTCAAACCTTTAGGTAATTTATATATTAAAACAGGCGATTTCACCAATGCAGAAAGCACAATTAAACAGTATCTCTATCTTGCAAAACAAAGCAATAACAAGACACAAGAAATAGCTGGCGCTATTAATCTTTCTATACTTTATCAAACATTAGGAAAGCATAATTCTGTTATACAAATAATAGAAAATGTTTTAAAAAACACTATACCAAATGCAAATCAAAAACAAAAAATTTTAAGTATTAGAAATGCAAGTTTAATAGCACTTGATAAAATAGAATCTGTTACTTCCCTAAACGGTACTATTGGTTCAACCTCATATAATTCAGAATTTGACAACTATTTATTAAATCTAAAAAAGGGCGATTATAAAAAAGCGCTATTACATTTTAATAACTACAAAAAGTTACCTAAAAAAGACTATTCCTTAAGAGATGCAGCAAAAGTACTTGTACAGGAAGCACAATTGCACTATTTATTAGAGCAACCCAATAAAACTATTAATAATTTACATGAAGCAACAAAAGTATTATTACCAAATTACAATAGTAATGCATTGCCAAAAAAAGAAGAGCTCTATCCCGAAAATACATTTATAGATATTTTTGATTTACTCGCTGAGTTACAACCCAATGTTGAGAAAAAACTACACTATTATGATTTAAGTTTTTACGTGTCAGTGTTACTCACAGAAAATTTAACTTCACAAGAATCCAAACTCAATAACATAACAAATAACCGAATACGTAGTGAAAAAAGTATTGAAACTTGTTTTAACGCTTTTAAAAACACTAAAGATAGTACGTTAATAATCAAAGCATTTTATTATGCCGAAAAACATAAATCTTCAGTATTAAGAGATATGAGTTTAAAAAAATTGCTGTTTGAGCAATTTCCAAACGACTCTTTGCTACAAGAGCAAAAGCAATTGCTTCAAAAACAAGAACAAATCACAAATCAATTAATAAATCAACAATTATTTAATACTCAAAATGCTTCAACAAATAATGAGTTATATAAGTCACTAAGTACTGTTAGTATTCAATTAAAACAACTAAAACAAGAGATTGCTACAAAATATCCAAACGCTTTAAATTACGACTTTACTTTTGAAGCATTACAGCAAAAATTAGCAACTGATAATGCGGTTTTAGTAGAGTATTTTTATGGCAAACACGCAATTTATCAATTTCTTGTTTCAAATGAAACATTGTCTTTTTTTAAAATTGATTTAACTAAAGAAAACAGCAATAACATAAAAACATTTATTCATCAGTTTGATAATGCCTCAGTAATAAACAACAATATAAAAAACTTTACCCAAAATGCTTTTAGCACTTTTAAAACACTTAATTTCTCCAAAACACATTCGTATAAAAACATTTTAATAGTTCCTGATGGATTACTCAATTTCATCCCTTTTGAAGCCCTATTGGCTACTAAAACCTCAACCACTAGCTATTCAAAAATGCCTTTTGTAGTTACAAAACATCGCATTGCATATAATTATAGCGTTCAATTTTATCTTAAACAAAATAACCCCATTAAAGGGTTGTCTGTATTAGGTGTTTTCCCTGTTTTTGAAAACACAAATCAAACCTTAACATATTCTATTAACGAAGCTAATGCTATAAAAAAAGAAATGAACGCTACTTTATTGATGCAAGACCAGGCAACTAAATCTAATTTTATAAAGAATGCTTCAAAGTTTGATATTCTTCATTTATCGACTCATGCAACAAGTGGTACATTAACTAAACCTGCTCGCATAGAATTTTATGATAGTACAATGTATTTAAACGAGTTATATAGTTTAAACATAAATAACGAATTGGTAGTGTTGAGTGCTTGTGAAACTGGTGTTGGACGTTTGCAGAAAGGAGAAGGTGCTTTAAGTATTGCTAGAGGGTTTCAATATGCTGGTGCAAAACGTATGCTGTTTTCATTATGGCAAATAAACGATTTATCGACCTCGCAAATAATGCAATTGTTTTACAAAGATTATAGTACTAACAATTCTGGTGTTGATGCCAACCATAATTCAAAAATTAATTATTTAAAAAACGAAGCTATTAATAACATTAAAAAATCGCCATATTACTGGAGTGCCTTTGTTTATTATGGTGATTTTTCGTCTATTTCAGAAACACCATTTTTAGATATATATACTTATTTATTTGTAGCAATTGTAATTATAGTATTACTTTTGATTTATAAAATTAATAGCAATGCAAAAAGCCCTAAAAGATTTTCTTCTTAAACAAGGTTACGTAGCAGTAAAATTAAAACTTACTAAAACCAATCATTTTGAGATTAAAGCAACTATTAATGGTGTAAAAGGATTGTTTATTTTAGATACTGGCGCATCAAATTCTTGTATTGGTTTTGAATCGGTTGATGCTTTTAACTTAAATGTTCAAGATTCAGATGTAAAAGCTGCTGGAGCTGGAGCTATTGATATGCAAACACAAGTTTCCAAAAAAAATAATGTGAAAATTGGTAAATGGAGAGACAAGAAAACCACTCTAATATTATTTAATTTAATACATGTAAATACAGCACTTACAAATCATAATTCTAATCCTGTTGACGGTATTATTGGTGCAGATATTTTAAAAAAGACTAAAGCGATAATTGATTACAATAAGAAATATTTATATCTTAAGCTGTAATTTAACAACCGCTAATTATTAAATATACAAAACCCCTGTATGCAACCATCAATAGTAATAGCCGATGATCATCCGCTTATATTAAAAGGTCTTCAAGATTTTTTAATTGAAAAAAAGCATACTATAATAGGTAGTGCTTCTGACGGCAAAGAAGCCTATAAGCTTATTATTAAACATGAGCCTGATATTGCCATTTTAGATATTAGAATGCCTTTTATGTCTGGTATCGAAATTGCTAAACTTTGTAAAAATAAAGTTAAGACAAAAATTATCTTAATAACTTTTGAAAGAAATAGCATTTTATACCATCAAGCCAAAGAATTAAATATTTACGGCTACTTATTAAAAGAATTTGCTTTAAGTGAAATTGAGAATTGTTTAAAATCTGTCCTTAATGACATTCCTTATTTTAGTTCCGAAATTGAAAATTATTTTTCTGAAAAGCCAAAGAACTTAAACATAGATATTTTAACTCCTGCCGAAAAACGCGTTTTAAAACTAATTGCCCAAAATAAAACTGCCAAAGAAATTGCTTCAATTTTTGATATTTCTAGTAGAACGGTTGAAAAACATAAAAGCAATATAATCAAGAAGTTAAATATGGATTCGCATAAAAATAGCTTGTTAATTTGGGCTAAAGAAAATCGAGATTTATTTCTTTAAAACGTACGTATTATTACGTATTGTTTGGTGTTATATTATTTAAGACATTTACAGAGCTATTAATTAGTTCTTAGGGGAATTATGGAAGGCTCTGGGTTTTTTAGCTCGGAGTTTTCTGATTAGTACGACCTCTTTGTTTTCAACCCCAAAACACATGAAAAAAAATAGTAATCTTTGGCAAACCGTTTTTATAGTCGGATTAGTCACTATTGTAATGATTGTGATATTTATTAATTTGTTAGTTAGTTTTATGTAAACAAAAAAGCACTATTTAAAATGGTGCTTTTTTAATTTTAGAATACTTTTTTAAAGCTCTAAAGCTGCTTTAATATCATTATTCATTAATAGTACTGTTGGGTTTTCTAATGCTTCTTTAACAGCTACCAAAAACCCTACGGATTCTCTACCATCAATAATTCTATGGTCATAAGATAATGCCACATACATTATTGGTCGTATTTCTACTTTACCATCTATTGCTACTGGACGCTCCACTATATTATGCATTCCCAAGATTCCACTTTGTGGAGGGTTAATAATTGGTGTAGATAACATGCTTCCAAAAACGCCTCCATTAGAAATGGTAAATGTGCCTCCCGTCATTTCATCTACTGTAATTTGACCATCTCTTGCTCGTATTGCTAAACGTTTTACTTCGGCTTCAACACCTCTAAATGATAAGTTTTCAGCATTTCTAATTACAGGAACCATTAAGCCTTTTGGTCCTGAAACTGCAATACTAATATCGCAAAAATCGTAGGTAATCATTTCTTTGCCATCAATCATTGAATTTACTGAAGGAAACAATTTTAATGCTCTAACAATAGCTAATGTAAAAAAGCTCATAAAGCCTAGTCCAACTTCATGCTTTTCTTTAAAGGTTTCCTTATACTCTTTACGCAAAGCGAAAATTGCAGACATATCTACTTCGTTAAACGTCGTTAACATCGCGGTTGTATTCTTAGCCTCTACTAAACGTTCTGCAACTTTACGACGAAGCATAGACATTTTACTTCTTGAGGATGTTCTATTTGCACCTTCAGGAACTGTTCCCATAGAAGGTACTGCTTTTACAGCATCTTCCTTAGTAACACGACCATCTTTTCCTGTTCCTTTAATTTGATTAGCATCAATTCCTTTCTCTGCTAAAATCTTCTTTGCTGCTGGAGAAGCTGTTCCTGTAGCATAGGTTTTGTTCTCGACTACGCTCGAACTGACAGTTTCATTTTCTTCAACTTTAGATGAACTGTTATTTGTAGATTCCTTGTTGCCTTCAGGTTTTTCAGCACTTGTATTAATTAAACACACTACAGCACCAACAGCAACTGCATCTCCTTCTTCGGCTTTAAACGTAATTGTTCCACTTTCTTCAGCAGGAAGTTCTAATGTTGCTTTATCACTATCAACCTCAGCAATAGCTTGGTCTTTCTCTACATAGTCACCATCTTCTACCAACCATGCTGCTATTTCAACTTCGGTAATTGATTCTCCTGGTGAAGGCACTTTCATTTCTAAAATCATGTCTTATCTTTTTATGCAGTTTTTATTCTTTTATATTATCAAATACACTTTCTATCACTCTTTGATGTCTTAGCTTAAATCTAGTTGAAGACCCTGCTGCTGGAACCGAGTAATATTTTCTTGAGCGTACTTTTAATTCTTTTAGCTCAAAACGCTGTAACATATAACTCCAAGCTCCCATGTTTCTAGGCTCTTCTTGTGCCCAAATATAATCTTGCACATTCTTATATCTGTTAATTATTCTTTCGATCTTATCGTTGTGTAATGGGAATAATTGTTCTACACGTACTAAAGCAATATCATTTTGATTTAACTTTTCGCGTTCTACCAGTAAATCGTAATAAAACTTTCCTGAACAAAAAACCATCCGTTTTACATTATCTGGATTAATGGTATCATCTATAATCTCTTGGAATTCTCCATTTGTAAAATCCTCCATAGTCGAAACTGCTAAAGGATGTCTCAATAAACTTTTAGGTGTAAAAACAACCAACGGTTTTCTAAAATTTCGTTTCATTTGACGACGTAGTAAATGAAAAAAGTTTGCAGGAGTTGTACAGTTTGCTACGGTCATATTATCAATGGCACACAGCTGTAAATAACGTTCTATTCTTGCCGATGAATGTTCAGAGCCTTGCCCTTCATAACCATGAGGTAATAAAATTACAATCCCATTCTGTTGTTTCCATTTATCTTCAGCAGCTGATAGGTATTGATCAAAAATAATTTGCGCTCCATTGCTAAAATCACCAAATTGGGCTTCCCAGACCGTTAATGTATTAGGTGCTGCCATAGCATAGCCATAATCAAATCCTAACACGCCATATTCAGATAGCAGGGAATTATAAATGGTCATCTCCCCTTTATTCTTAGGGTTTGTATTTAGCAAATTATAGGTTTTACTAGAAATTTCGTCTCTCAAAATAGCATGGCGATGCGAAAATGTACCACGTTCAACATCCTGCCCAGAAATTCTAACATTGTACCCTTCTTCCATCAAACTTCCAAACGCAAAAATTTCGGCCATACTCCAATCTAATGTATTGGTTTCAAAAACCATTTTTGCTCTGTCTCTTAAAATGCGCTCAGCTTTTCTTAAGAATTTAACGCCATTAGGAACTGTTGAAACTATTTTAGCAATGTGTTCTAAATTCTTTTGCGGATATTTTGTGCCTACATTTAGTAATAGCCCTTCTAGATCTTGATGCATAAAACTATGCCAAACATTATCCATAAAAGGTTTCACTTTTGTAGCTGCATCTTCTTTCGCTTTATTGAACTCTTTTTCTAATAACGCTTTATATTCAACAATTAAATTAGCCGTATAATTTTCATCTATTACGCCTTCATTAATTAATTTACTACTATAAATATCGCGTGGGTTTGGTTGTTTTGCAATAGCTTTATAAAGCTTTGGCTGTGTAAAACGTGGTTCGTCGCCTTCATTATGCCCATACTTTCTATATCCTAATAAATCAATAAAGACATCGCGTTTAAATTTCATTCTAAAATCTAAAGCCATTAAAACTGCATGAGTCACTGCCTCAACATCATCTGCATTAACATGTAAAACAGGAGACAATGTCACCTTTGCAACATCTGTACAATAAGTACTTGATCGTGCATCTAAATAGTTTGTAGTAAATCCTATCTGGTTGTTAACTACAATATGAATTGTGCCTCCAGTTGAATAGCCTTTTAACTTACTCATCTGTATAAGTTCATAAGCTATCCCTTGCCCTGCTATAGCAGCGTCTCCATGAACTATTATAGGTAAAATTTTTGAAGAATCTCCTTGATATTCTTCGTCTATTTTGGCGCGAGTAATTCCTTCGGCAACCGAACCTACTGTTTCTAAATGAGACGGGTTAGGTACCAAATTCATTGTAATTTCTTTATTACTCTTTAATGTTTTCTTTAGGGTTGATCCTAAATGGTATTTTACATCGCCATCAAAATCGTCTTCTGCATAATCTTTACCTTCAAATTCGTTAAAAAGTTCGCGAATTGGTTTTCTAAAAATATTAACCAAAGTATTTAACCTACCTCGATGTGACATTCCAAGAACAAATTCATCAACATCGTATTGTTCGGCTGCAATTCTTACTATAGCTCCTAAAGCAGGAATAAGTGTTTCTCCGCCTTCTAACGAAAATCGTTTCTGACCCACATATTTAGTTTGCAAAAACTGTTCAAATGTAACTGCCTGTGTTAATTTAGAAAGCACATATCGTTTTGTTTCTGGCGAGTAATCTGGATGATTATTATTTTTGTTTAACTTATTTTGCCACCACTGAATCTCTTCAGGTGTACGAATATACATGTACTCAATACCAATGGAATCGCAATAAATTTCTTCGAGATGAAAAATAATCTTATCTAATGTCTGCGGACCAATACCTATAATTTCTCCTGCGTTAAAAATGGTAGTTAAATCTTCTTTTAACAGTCCAAAATTTTCAATATCTAATGTTGGGGTGTATTGCCTGCGAGTTCTTACTGGGTTTGTTTTTGTAAATAAGTGCCCTCTACTTCTATAGCTATCAATTAGTTTTATAACTTGAAATTCCTTTTGAAGGTGCTCTGGAATTTGAGTTGTAGCGCCTTCAACAATTTCTCCATTTGCTCCAAAATTTTCAGTACCAAAATCATAGCCCTGAAAAAAAGCTCTCCAACTGGGCTCAACAGCATCTGGATCCTTTATATATTGATCGTACAATTCGGCAAAATATGCAGTATGTGCAGCATTTAAAAAAGAATATTTATCCATTATATATAATGAGATGTTCTTGTTTCAATAATTTTTTTCAAAAATACAACTTTTAACAAAATGGGGTGCTCTTTTTATATATTTATAACAATCATTTCTAAGGTTTTAAACAAACTGAAAAAAAATGAAAATTTTAAAAAAAATTGGAGTAAATTATTCCTAAAAAGGCAAAAAAACTTTGCCTTGCTTAATTAGTGTAGAAAACTCTTTTATTGTTCTGTCTTGAAGTACTTTTATGAATTTTGTCTTTATTGGATACACCAATTCATGTAAAGGGCATGGTTTTTCTAAATTACATTTTTCTAAACTTAACACACATGCCTGTAATCTTTTTTCTCCATCAATAATATTTATAATATCCATTAAGGAATTATCCATATTTGCATTACTTAAATAAAACCCTCCTTTTGGACCCCTTGAAGAAGAAATAATATTCTTTTTAGAAAGTTCTTGTAAAAGTTTAGCAATGTATGCTTGAGGCACGTTTATGGGTTCAGAAATATCTTTCACCATTATTTTTTTATTATCTTTAGAATTTAACGCTAAAAATAAAACTGCTTTAATAGCATACTTCGACGAATTTGAAAGCATCTAAATCTTGATTTTAGGAAAATCAAAAATAAAAAGATATTTACATCCTAAATATGATTTTTGTCATATTTTAATATTCAAGAGGGTTATATTTTTGGCATATTAATTTACCAAACAAACAATATAAAATCATGAAAACACTAAAAATTTTAACTCTAGTATTTACCTTACTAATACTAAGCTGCGGAGGTGGAGAAGAAAAAAAAGAATCCTCAAAAGTAAAACTCAAAACTCAAACCACAGAAAAGAAAACCGCAGTTAAAAAAACTACAACAAAAGCTTCTGAAACAATTGATCTTACCAATAAAGGTGTTGGTCCTATTACATCTGTTACTTTAGGTGCAGAAATAGACCAAGCCATGGCTACAAAAGGTGCGGAAATTTATAAAAAAATGTGTACTGCTTGCCATAAACCAACCAAGAAATTTATTGGTCCCGCTCCTATAGGCGTATTATCTAGAAGAACTCCAGAATGGATTATGAATATGATATTAGACCCTGAAGATATGGTTGCAAAAGATCCTTTAGCAAAAAAATTACTCATGGAATTTAATGGCTCTCCTATGGCGAATCAAAACCTATCAGAAGAGGAAGCTAGAGCCGTACTTGAATATTTTAGAACATTAAAATAGAATAATATGAAAACTAACATTAAAATGTTGCTTAGTGTAATTGTTTTATTCATTTTTATTGGATGTAAAAATGACGGGAAACAAGAAACAAGCACAACCAAAAAAACAGAAATTAAAGTAGACAAAACAAAAGGACAAGCCTTTATTAAAGATGATGAATCAACACCAAATGTTTTACAAATAGCAATTGGCTCACCGGATCATACAACTTTAGTTGCTGCAGTACAAGCAGCCGATTTAGAAAATTCTCTTGTAAATGCAGGTCCATTAATGGTCTTTGCACCAACAAATGCTGCTTTTGATGCTTTGCCTGAAGGTACTGTAGAAAATTTATTAAAGCCAGAAAATAAAGAGGCTTTAGCAAATATTTTAAAGTATCATGTTACTCCTGGAAACTATTCTAAAGAGTTTCTTAAGAAGTTTAAAAAATTGGGGCAAGCTAATAATGACTATGTAAAAATAGAAGTGAAAGGTGATGATGTATATGTTGGAGGTGCTAAAATAATTGCTAGTATTAAAGCAGGAAACGGGATAGTACATGTAATTGATAAGGTGCTTTTGCCACCTACTAAAGAAAATTAAAACATTTAAAAACTAACAAATATTAATAATGAAAAATATATTTAAAATTTCAGTTGGATTTCTAATAATTGCAATTGCAGCTACGAGTTGCAATAACAGTGATTCTTCTAAGTCAAAGGGTGCATTATCATCTAGTGCCGCCGAACAAGTTTATGTTGCACCTGGAGAACATGATGAGTTTTACGCATTCTTATCTGGTGGGTTTAGTGGTCAATTATCAGTATATGGTTTACCATCAGGTAGATTGTTTAAAGTAATTCCTGTATTCTCGCAAGACGCGGAAAAAGCTTATGGGTATAATGAAGAAACAAAACCTATGTTAATGACATCGTTTGGTGAAATCCCATGGGGAGATGCTCACCATCCAGATATTTCTCAAACAAATGGTGTATTGGATGGTCGCTGGATATTTATTAATGAAAATAATACACCACGAATTGCAAGAATTGATCTTACAACTTTTGAAACAGTCGAAATAATTGAAATTCCTAACACAGCAGGAAACCATAGCTCGTCCTACGTTACTGATAATACAGAGTATGTGATTGCTGGCACACGTTTTAGTGTTCCTGTACCACAACGGGATATGTCAATTAAAGATTATAAAGGAAACTTTAAAGGGGCATTATCATTCCTTAAAGTTGATCCAGATAGTGGTCAAATGGATTTATCTTTTCAAATATTAATGCCAGGATTTGATTATGATAAAGCACACCCTGGACGCGGAAAATCTGATGGTTGGTTTTTCTACACAACTTACAATACAGAAGAAGCAAATACTTTGCTAGAGGTAAATGCATCGCAAAACGATAAAGATTTTATTGCTGCTGTAAATTGGAAAAAAGCTGAAGAATATATAAAAGCTGGTAAATTTAAAACTATGCCTGCAAAATATGCTCACAATATCTATAATGATGAAACACATTCAGCAACTACTACTTGGGGAACATCAGTAAAAGTGTTAGATCCAGCCGAATGCCCTGGTTTGGTATATTTTTTACCAACACCAAAATCGCCACATGGCTGTGATGTTGACCCAACAGGAGAGTACATTGTTGGTAGCGGTAAATTAGCTGCTAGTTTAACAGTACATTCATTTACAAAAATGTTGGACGCCATTAAAAATGAAAAATTTGCAGGCGAAGCTTATGGTATTCCTATCTTAAATTTCGAAGATGTTTTAGCTGGAACTGTAGAGCAACCTGGATTAGGACCTTTACATACCGAATTTGATAACAAAGGAAATGCTTATACTACGTTCTTTATTTCATCTGAAGTTGTAAAATGGAAATTAGGCACTTGGGAAATTTTAGACAGACAACCAGCATTTTATTCTCCTGGTCATTTAATGATTCCTGGTGGGAATTCGCAAAAACCTTTTGGGAAATATTTAGTGTCTTTAAATAAAATTACCAAAGACCGTTATTTACCAACGGGACCTGAAGTATGCCAATCCGCTCAATTGTTTGATATTTCTGGCGATAAGATGAAACTTTTGCTAGACTTCCCAACAATAGGAGAACCACATTATGCTGCTGGAATTCCTGCTAATTTAATAGCTCCAAAATCTAAAAAAATATTTAAATTAGCCGATAACAAACACCCATTTGCTACTACAAGTGATGCCGACGCAAGAGTTGAACGTGATGGAAATAATGTTCATATATATATGACTACTATTAGAAGCCACTTCAATCCAGATAATATTGAAGGTGTAAAAGTAGGCGATAAAGTATATTTTCATGTAACAAATTTAGAACAAGATTACGATGTACCACATGGTGTAAGTATGATTGGAGCAAATACATCCGAAGTATTAATTATGCCTGGGCAAACCGAAACCTTTGTTTGGTATCCTAAACAAGTTGGGGTTTGGCCATTCTATTGTACCGATTTCTGTTCGGCTCTACACCAAGAAATGCAAGGATATATTAGAGTATCTCCAAAAAATTCAAACATAGAATTGTCTTGGGGTCTTGGAGAAGATTAAACTAATTTTAATTAGGAGAATTTTGTTTTAGTGTTTATTTTCCTGATAAGGCGAGAGTTAATTATTTCGCTCTCGCCTTTTATTTTTATTAAAACTATTAAACACTAATTAAATTTTATTAAACACTAAAGAGCAATGAAAAAGTCAAGACTTTTAATGTTGTTAGCAGCATTATTACCACTGGGGTTGTTTATTTTTCCGTTATGGAATATCACTTTAGAAGCACCTCAATACCCAATTCCTTTGGGAATGAATATCCATATTAATGATTTTTCTGATGCTAATCCCTTTGATATTAAAAATATCAATTTAATGAATCATTATGTTGGTATGAAATACATTCCTGACGCAATTCCAGAATTTAAAATATTTCCTGCTGGTATTATCATTACCACAATCATTGGGCTTATCATTGGGTTTAAATTTAATTATAAATGGTTTTTAGGGTGGTTTATTTTAATGATTGTTTTAAGCCTTGCCGGACTTTACGACTTTTATTTATGGGAACATGATTATGGTAATAATCTTGATCCAAAAGCCATTATGAAGTTCACTAACCCTGATGGCTCAATAATGGGCTTTCAACCGCCTTTGTTTGGGTCTAAAGATATTCTTAATTTTACGGCACACTCTTATCCACGATTGGGTACTTTGTTTTTAGCTTTAGGAATTGCTGTTTCGTTAATTGCTTTTCTTCTGGGTAAAAAAGAAAGTAAAAGTATTACTGTTTAGTAGTAATATTACATTAAAACACTAAAATGAAAAATGCCAAGCATTTTCACGAGCTCAATGTATATAAGAGTCACGTGAACAAAACACTAAAACAAATAACAATACTAGTTGTGTTTCTTATTACGCTAAATTGTAGCAATGCGCCTCAAACCATAAATTACGGTCAAGATGGTTGTCGCTTTTGCAAAATGACTATTGTAGATAAACTACATGCAGCCCAAATTGTAACAAAAAAAGGGAAGTCTTATACATTTGATGCTACTGAATGTATGGTTAATTTCTTAAAAGAATTTGACACCTCTAAAGTGAAATTATATTTAACTACAAACTATTCAAATCCAGAAGAGCTGATTGATGCTACTAGTGCTACCTTTTTAATAAGTAAAAACATCCCAAGCCCTATGGGTGCTTTTATTTCAGGATTTAAGAATAAAGAGGATGCTATTAAAACACAATCTGAACAAGGTGGCGATTTATATACTTGGAATACACTTTTAGAACATTTAAAAAACAGTAATAAGTGAAAAAGATAATTGTTTTATTAATTACCCTTTTATTTTTTTCTGCGTCTTCATTATATGCCGAAACCATTATAGTATGCAAAACTTGTAAAGTTAATTCTATTAAAGAAGCCATAGCTATGGCTGAAGACTTTGATACAATTAGAGTACAAAAAGGCACTTATAAAGAATTTGATATTATTATAAATAAGCCTTTAACCATAATTGGTGAAAATCTTCCTGTAATTGATGGTGAATTAAAAGGAGAGATTATTACCATTATTTCAGACAATGTAACTATTGATGGCTTGTTTATTAAAAATGTGGGGAGAAGTTATACCAAAGATTTTGCTGCTATTCGCATAAGAAAAAGTAAAAAATTTGAAATTAAAAACTTAATTCTTGAAAACCTCTTCTTTGGTATTTATCTTGAAAAATCAAGTCATGGTAAAGTATATAACAATAGAATAATTGGTGATGCTGTTGAAGAATATAACTCTGGCAATGGCATACAATTGTGGTATAGTCAAAATATTGTTATTGAAAATAATTTTATACAAGGTGTTAGAGATGGTATTTATTTAGAATTCTCTGATAACTGTATAATAAAAAATAATGTAAGCACTAAAAACGTTCGATACGGTTTGCATTTTATGTTTTCAGACAATGATGTTTATGAGAGTAACACGTTTCAAGAAAATGGCGCAGGTGTAGCTGTTATGTTTTCAAAAAAAATAAAAATGTTTAATAACCTCTTTAAAGAAAATTGGGGTTCGGCATCTTATGGTTTACTTTTAAAAGAGATAAATGACGCTGAGATAATAGGTAATACTTTTGAAAAAAACACTATTGGAATTAACATTGAAGGGACTAATAGAATTAATTACAAAAACAATGATTTTATTAGAAATGGCTGGGCAATGAAAGTACGTGGCGCCTGTTATGCTAACAAGTTTCTAAGTAATAATTTTTTATATAATTCTT
Source organism: Chlorobiota bacterium (assembly GCA_013151975.1). Taxonomy (GTDB): domain Bacteria; phylum Bacteroidota; class Bacteroidia; order Flavobacteriales; family Flavobacteriaceae; genus JAADHG01. The sequence goes on from JAADHG010000292.1 coordinate 14,074, forward strand.
TTGATGTCTCCTACAATAGTAAGATAAACGATAATGAATTTGATAATAATTACTGGAGCAATTATACTGGTTACGACTTAGATAAAAATGGTATTGGCGACGTCCCTTACAGACCTGTAAAATTATTTTCTTACATTGTAAATCGTACACCTGAAACTATTATTTTATTGAGAAGTTTATTTATAGATATTATAGATTTTTCTGAAAAAGTGTCTCCTGTTTTTACACCAG
>JAADHG010000209.1 GCA_013151975.1 Chlorobiota bacterium
GCTAGTGACTTAACTATTGTTTCACTTTTACTCCAGTTAATTTGAGTATTCCAACTAAAGTTTTCTGAAACTATTGGTTTTGCACCAATAGTAACTTCCCAGCCATTTCCAGCCATTACTCCTGCATTTACCCATTTAGAAGTAAAGCCCGAAGAAGCTGGTAATGATGCATTTAAAATAGCGTCTTCTATATCACTTTCAAAATAAGCAACATCAAGATTTAGTCTATTACCAAAAAACCGTAGTTCTATACCATATTCTTTGGTTGTTGTAATTTCTGGTTTTAAATTAGGGTTACCAGCTAGATTATCTAGCTCAAATGATGTAACATTATTTATTGGAAAAGTAATACCATTTCCCCAACCTCCAAAAATGTTAGCAATTTCATAGCTCGTTGAAGTTGAATATGCCGCTGGAGGCGGTGCACCAACCTGTGCCCATGAGGCTCTTATTTTTCCAAAACTTAAGATATCATTTTTTGGTAAAACTTCTGAAAATATAAATGATCCAGAAACTGAAGGATAAAAGAAACCAATATCACTAGCATTAAATGCTTTCGCAGGATCACGTAATCTTGAATCATAATCTTGTCTTGCAGAAAAATTGAGGTAAAGCATTCTTTTCCAGCTAATTTGAGAGTTTATAAAAACACCCATTGAGCGGTATCTATTTATATCTTCAAAACCTGATACTGTTGTGGTATTGCTAATGTCCATAAATCCTGGAAAAAGCAAGCCTATACCAACTTCATTCAATCTATCTCTTACAAAACTAAAATAATTTACCCCAACCAGATAGTTAAAAGAAAAATCTTCAGTAATATCACCATCTCCGGATACAAATAAATTTACGTCTGTTTGTCTTGTTAAAAAATCATCTAGAATAATTCTACCTGTAGGATTTGTTCTAGATCCAATTTCGAACGATTGTTTTCTTTTATCAGAGGTAACGTCAAGCCCAACATTTAAATTTAAATTAACCCAGTTGTTAACCACGTAATTAGTTTTAAAATTACCAAACAATCTGTGTACTTCTTCTTTACCAGGAGCATTGTTTATAACCCAATACGGATTATCATATCCGCCGCCTCCACGATAATTTCTTTGACTACGATCGGCAAATTCATAAGCTACAGGATTATTTCTAGCAGCTGTTCCTAAACCATTCGAGTTATCAAACGATGCAGGTGTTCTGTATAAGCCTAATAATAAACCAGAGGTATTTGAACCTTGTTGTATTCTATCATAATCAGATCTAGTATAATTAATTGCAGTTTCAAAAGATAATTTGTCATTAGCTTTTAAAGTCGCTCCTAAATTGAATGTTCTCCTTTTGTATTCTTCATTAGGAACAATACCTTCTTGTTTTAAATCGGAAGCTGAAAATCTATATGTAATTGATTCGTTACTTCCAGTAATACTTATATTTTTTGTTAATGATACTCCTGTACGGAAAAAATCATCACTATTAAGCTTATTATAATCATTTGCAGCAGTCCCGTTACCTAATCCTCTAGGCACTAAAAAACCATTATTATCCCATCTGTAATTTCCATCAACATCAAATGCTCTACCAAAATTTCCAGCAGTATTTGTTGCATTATAGATACTGCTATCTGTACTATATTCAAGATCAGATAGTCTAGGCCCCCAGGATCCAGATTCTCCTGTTTCAGGACCTCTGTACGTTGGCACACCACCTATAAGACGACCTTGAGCATACGTATTCTGCAATTGAGTTAATTGTGATACGTTATCAAAAGCTATTTGAGAACTTATACTAACCTGAAATTTTTGACCTTTAGTCCCTTTCTTGGTTGTAATAAGAATTACCCCAGCAGAACCTGCAGTACCATAAACAGCCGTAGCAGCAGCACCTTTTAAGATACTAACACTTTCTATGTCTTCAGCATTTAAATCCATTAACCTGTTTGATGATGCAGTACCAGCAGTAGAGGCTTGAGACTGAAGCGTTTCATTATTAGATCTAACCCCATCAATTATAATTAGAGCTTGATTGTTACCAACCATTGAGGTAGCTCCTCTAATTACAATTCTTGATCCACCACCAGCAGATCCAGACGATCTAGTAATTTGAACTCCTGAAGATTTACCTGATAAAGCATCAAGTACATTAGAAGCACCGGAATTAATAATGGTTTCTGCTGCAACTTCTTGAACAGCATAACCTACTGAACGTTTTTCTTTTTTAATACCAAAAGCAGTTACAACAACTTCATCAAGCACAGAAGCATCTTCTTCCATGGTGACATTAATTGTGCTTGAGGATCCTACAGTTATTTCAACTGTTTTTAAACCTACATAAGTAAAAGTTAAAACAGCACCTACACTTGCATTGATAGTATAATTACCATCAAAATCAGATTGGGTACCATTGCTTGTTCCTTTTACAATAATATTAACCCCAGGAAGCGGCATTCCAGATTGATCTGAAATTGTTCCTGAAATTGTTTTTTCCTGTGCAAAGGTAAATTGCACAACAAACGCTAGTAATAGCGTTAAAATTCCACTAAACTTTGTTTTCATCTTATAATTTATTTGAATTAGTCTGTGCCAAAAATCATAATAAAAAGTTAATAAAGCAATTATATTCACTTAAATTTTACTTTTTTTTAAGCAACTTACTATTAAAACTTAAATTTTAGTTAAAATCTTGTATTTAAACTGATGTGGATTTTTGAGTTAGAAAGCTTAAATTTTTGGTTTTCAGACTTCCCGTTTGCGTAGTTGAATTTTAATAATCCAGCCTTTGTAAATAACCCAAACCCAAAGCCAAAACCAAAAAGTTTTTCTTTTGAATTTATAAGCTCGTTATCAATATAGGCTACATCAATGATAGAATGTATATATATGGTTGAGCTAAGATTGTATCTATATTCACTATTTAATAAACCATAAAGAGAAGCTAGTAAGCTATTTTCTTCAAAACCCCTTATTGTATTTATACCACCAAATCTAAAAAGTTCATTTATCAGATATGAATCAGAAACAATGCCTTCGCTTTTGATTCTTATATAAATACTGTTTTTCTTATTTAAATTAAAAATTTTATGCGTGTTAAGGCTAAATATCTTTTGATTGTCTTTGTTACTTTCAATTTTTCTAAAACCAAATCCAGTTTTAATGTTAAAGGCAAAGTTTATTGGAAATAGAATATTGTTATATTGCCTTTTTAAATACTCATATTTTATGCTGTAAAAAGTAGAGTTGTAGTCTTGAATGAACTGTGTGTTATTTTCATCTAGTAAGTTATTAGATTGAATTGTATTTATTTCAGTAAAAATCCTTTGCCTGTCATTTATTTGATAAAACAAATTTACCGATTGATCTACTGTAGTGAATGTTGAATCCTTTTTGAATATATTTAACGATAATTCAGACCCAATAGCTGTGTTAAATAAATAAGGCAAACTTACATCAACATCAAATGTTTTTTGATCACTCTCATCACTTTTAAAAACAAGACTAAACGCTTCACCATAATTAAGATTGTTTATTAAGTTTAAATTTAAGTAACCATTAAACTCTATTTTATTAGTAGCTTCATTGGTGCTAAAACCAAGAAATCCATCAAAAGTATTGCTTTTTGTCTTTTCTAAATATAAATATATAGATGATGAATCTTTGGTAAATAAAACTTCAGGTGGTCTTGCCTGACTTGTAAAAAGCAATGTATTTAAAGTTTCAGTTTTTTCTTTAATGGAGTTTATGTCAAAATCATCACCTATTTTAAGATTTAAAAAATGAGTTAAGAAGGATCTTGGAAATTTCTCATAGCCTTTTACTATAATTTTATCTATAGTTCTTTTTTTGTTTGTTGAAATAGCAAGTTTTGCTTGCAATGAATTTGCATCCCTTTTTTTGATTGTTGTCAATTTTAACGACGTAAAGGGCTGCCCATTTTCTGCAATTTTAGAATTTATTTGGTTGAGAATACTTTCACTTTCTTGAATTGTTGTTACAAAATATTCCGATGTAACGTTTTCTGAAAAGCGTTCTAAAGTCTTCATTGAAATCACATTTTTATCGTAGTATATATATATGGTGTAATATTTCTTATTTAAATGGAATTTTGCATTATATGCTGTATCGTTTTTTTTTGTGTTAAAAATGAGTTGGCTTTCTACATAACCAATCTTTTGAAACTTTAAATGAAGGGAATTAATTTCTACCTCGAGCGACTTGTAATTAGTAAACACATTTTTATAGCCAATCGAATCAATGACTATATTTTCCGAAACATCCTTACCTTCAACAATTAAATGTAATTCTTGTGAATATGTATTAACAGCGTTAAATGCGTGAAAAATAATATATAAAAAAAGAATTTTTAAAATATTCAAACTGTATATTTTGAGTATAAAACTAACGGAAAATAAGTTCAAATAATACGTCTATCAAATTAATTTTTTAGAAACATCAAAAATTAATTATTTAAGATTTGAATTATCCATATATATTTCTACCTTTGCAGCCCTCTTAAAAGAGGGTTTTATAAAATATATTAGAAAATAATATGCCAACAATTTCACAATTAGTACGAAAAGGAAGAACCAAAATAACCAAGAAGAGTAAATCGGCTGCTTTAAATTCGTGTCCTCAAAGACGAGGAGTGTGTACACGTGTTTATACTACAACACCAAAAAAACCAAACTCAGCGATGCGTAAAGTAGCAAGGGTAAGGTTAACAAATGGTAACGAAGTAAACGCATACATTCCAGGAGAAGGACACAATTTACAAGAGCACTCGATAGTATTGGTTAGAGGTGGAAGGGTAAAAGATTTACCAGGAGTTAGATATCATATCGTTCGTGGCGCTTTAGACACCGCAGGTGTTGAAGGTAGAACACAACGTAGATCTAAGTATGGTGCAAAACGCCCTAAGAAGTAATTAAAAAACTTTAAGAAGAAGACATGAGAAAAAGAGCAGCGAAAAAAAGACCGCTTTTACCAGATCCACGTTTTAACGACCAGTTAGTAACTCGTTTCGTTAACATGATGATGTGGGACGGTAAAAAGTCAGTAGCTTTTAAAATTTTCTATGATGCCATTGACATTGTAGAAGAAAAGAAAACAGACGAAGAAAAAACAGCATTAGAAATATGGAAAGAAGCCTTATCTAACGTTATGCCTCACGTAGAAGTACGTAGTCGACGCGTTGGTGGAGCAACATTTCAAATTCCAATGCAAATCCGTCCAGACCGTAAAGTTTCTACAGCAATGAAATGGCTAATTAGCTTTTCAAGAAAGAGAAACGAAAAATCTATGGCTCAAAAATTAGCAGCTGAAGTATTAGCTGCAGCTAAAGAAGAAGGAGGAGCCGTTAAGAAAAGAGTAGATACTCATAAAATGGCAGAAGCAAATAAAGCATTCTCACACTTTAGATTTTAGTACGTAATGGCAAGAGATTTAAAATATACAAGAAATATTGGGATTGCTGCGCATATTGATGCGGGTAAAACTACTACTACAGAGCGTGTCCTTTATTATACAGGTGTTTCTCATAAAATAGGTGAAGTACACGATGGTGCTGCAACTATGGACTGGATGGAACAAGAGCAAGAAAGAGGTATTACAATCACTTCGGCAGCAACTACATGTACTTGGGAATTTCCATTAGAAAATGGTGAACCAACTGAAGAAACAGAAGGCTACCATTTTAATATTATTGATACTCCAGGTCACGTAGATTTTACAGTTGAAGTAAATCGTTCGTTACGTGTATTAGATGGTTTAGTATTCTTATTTAGTGCAGTTGATGGTGTTGAGCCACAATCTGAAACTAACTGGAGACTAGCCGATAATTATAAAGTACCAAGAATTGGGTTTGTTAACAAAATGGATCGTCAAGGATCGGATTTCATGATGGTTAACAAACAAGTAAAAGAAATGTTAGGTTCTAATGCAGTGCCTATCGTTCTTCCAATTGGTGACGAGCAAGACTTTAGAGGAGTTGTTGATTTGGTTAAAAATCGCGCCATCATTTGGCATGACGAAACGCAAGGAGCAACTTTCGATATTGTTGAGATTCCTGAAGAATTAAAAGAGGAAGCACATAAATATAGAGCATTATTAATAGAAGAAGTAGCAACTTACGATGAGAACTTATTAGAAAAGTTCATGGAAGATGAAGACTCTATTACTGAAGATGAAGTGCATGCTGCACTTAGGGCTGCGGTTATGGATATGGCAATCATCCCGATGATTTGCGGTTCAGCCTTTAAAAATAAAGGTGTACAATTCTTATTAGATGCTGTATGTCGTTATTTGCCTTCTCCTTTAGATAAAGAAGCTATTATAGGTACAGATCCTGATACTGGAAACGAGATTTCTCGTAAACCAGATGCAAAAGAACCTTTTGCAGCATTGGCATTTAAAATTGCTACCGATCCATTTGTAGGCCGTTTAGCATTCTTTAGAACTTATTCAGGACGCTTAGATGCTGGTTCTTATGTGTTGAATAATCGTTCTGGTAAAAAAGAACGTATTTCTCGTATCTACCAAATGCATGCCAATAAGCAAAATGCAATCAATTATATTGAAGCAGGAGATATTGGAGCTGCAGTAGGATTTAAAAGTATAAAAACTGGAGATACACTTTCTGATGTGAAACATCCAATTGTTTTAGAAAGTATGGACTTCCCTGATCCAGTAATTGGTATTGCGGTTGAGCCCAAAACTAAAGCAGATGTTGATCGATTGGGTATGGCTTTAGCAAAATTGGCTGAAGAAGATCCAACATTTACAGTAAGAACAGATGAAGCTTCAGGACAGACAATTATTTCTGGAATGGGTGAGCTTCACTTAGATATTATTGTTGACCGTTTAAAACGTGAATTCAAAGTAGAAGTAAACGAAGGTCAACCACAAGTTGAGTATAAAGAAGCAATTACAAGAGCTGCAGATCATAGAGAAGTTTATAAAAAACAATCTGGTGGTCGTGGTAAATTTGCAGATATTTCGTTCACTATAGAACCAGCTGAAGAAGGTAAATCTGGATTGGATTTCACCTCTGTTATTAAAGGTGGAAATGTACCAAAAGAGTTTGTGCCTTCTGTAGAAAAAGGATTTAAAATGGCAATGATTAATGGTCCTTTAGCAGGATATGAAATCGATGCTTTAAAAGTTACCTTAAGAGATGGATCTTATCACGATGTGGATTCGGATCAATTATCATTCGAATTAGCTGCAAAATTAGGGTTTAAAGCTGCCGCTAAAGCCGCTGGAGCTGTAATTATGGAGCCAATAATGAAATTAGAAGTAGTTACTCCAGAAGAAAACATGGGAGATATTGTAGGGGATCTTAACCGTCGTCGTGGTCAAGTTAGTGACATGAGTGATAGAGCAGGTTCTAAAGTTGTAAAAGCAACTGTGCCATTATCTGAAATGTTTGGATATGTTACTACATTACGTACATTATCATCAGGAAGAGCAACGTCAACTATGGAATTTTCACACTATGCGCAAACACCTTCAAATATATCTGAAGAAGTAATTAAAGCAGCAAAAGGAGTTGAAGCTTAAATTTTAAGAAAATGAGTCAGAAAATCAGAATAAAATTAAAGTCTTACGATCACAATTTAGTAGATAAGTCTGCTGAAAAGATTGTAAAAACAGTAAAAAGTACAGGTGCAGTTGTAACGGGACCAATTCCATTACCAACACACAAGAAAATTTTCACTGTATTACGTTCACCTCACGTAAACAAGAAGTCGAGAGAACAATTTCAATTATGTTCGTATAAGAGATTATTGGATATTTATAGTTCCTCTTCTAAAACCATTGATGCTTTAATGAAACTTGAATTACCAAGTGGCGTTGAAGTAGAAATAAAAGTTTAATGAAACTTCACTTTCAATTTGTATTGAAAGTGATTAGTTGAATAAATACCAAACTTGTTTTGGTATCTCATTAAGAGATTTCCACCTACGTGGGAATGAACATGTCCCAAGCTTTTGGCAAGGGAAAAACGGAAAAAATGCAATTCAGGGTTGAAATGTATTTTGACCCTGAATTTTTTTAAATAATATAGTAATAATAAATTAATAATTATGTCTGGGTTAATTGGAAAAAAAATCGGAATGACCAGTCTCTTTGATGAAAACGGGAAGAATATTCCTTGTACAGTAATCGAAGCTGGGCCATGCGTTGTTACCCAAGTCAGAACTAATGAAATTGATGGCTACGAAGCTATTCAGTTAGGTTTCGATGACAAGACAGAAAAAAATGCTACAAAGGCTGACATTGGTCACGCTAAAAAAGCAGGTACTTCTGTTAAAAGAAAAGTCGCTGAATTTCAAGGTTTTGATGAGGAGTACACATTAGGTGACACTATTACAGTGGAACACTTTTTAGAAGGAGAATTTGTTGATATTGCTGGAACCTCAAAAGGTAAAGGCTTTCAAGGTGTTGTAAAACGCCACGGATTTGCTGGTGTAGGGCAAGCCACTCACGGTCAACACAACCGGTTAAGAGCACCAGGTTCTATTGGAGCTGCATCATATCCTGCAAGAGTATTTAAAGGTATGCGAATGGCAGGAAGAATGGGTGGAGACACGATAAAAGTTCAAAATTTAAGAGTTTTAAAAGTAGTAGTAGATAAAAATCTACTTGTTGTTAAAGGTTGTGTGCCTGGACATAAAAACGCTTATGTAATTATTAGAAAATAATGAAGGTAGCAGTTTTAGATATAAACGGAAAAGACACAGGTAGAAAGGTTGACCTTTCTAAAGATGTGTTTGCTATAGAGCCTAACAATCATGCGGTTTATCTTGATGTAAAGCAATATCTTGCTAATCAACGTCAAGGAACACATAAGGCTAAAGAAAGAGCAGAAATTAAAGGAAGTACACGTAAGATTAAAAAACAAAAAGGTACAGGTACTGCAAGAGCAGGAAGTATCAAGTCTGGTGTATTTAGAGGTGGTGGACGTATGTTTGGTCCAAGACCTAGAAATTATAGCTTTAAGCTAAATAAAAATGTGAAACGTTTAGCACGTAAATCAGCATTATCAATTAAGGCTGGTGAGAAGGCAATTACAGTTTTAGAAGACTTCAATTTTGATGCTCCAAAAACTAAAAGTTTCACAGCAGTTTTGAAGGCTTTAGACCTAGAAAACAAAAAGTCTTTGTTTGTGTTGGGTGGTATAAATAATAATGTATATTTGTCGTCACGCAATTTAAAAGGGTCTGAAGTTATAAATAGCTCAGAATTAAGTACTTACAAGATTTTAAATGCAAATCAAGTAGTGCTTTTAGAAAGCTCTTTAGAAGGAATTGAATCGAATTTAAGTAAATAGAAAACCATGAGTATCTTAATTAAACCGATAATCACAGAAAAAGCAACTAACGATAGCGAGTTAAACAATCGTTACAGCTTTCAAGTGAACACCAAGGCGAACAAGGTAGAAATCAAAAAAGCAATAGAAGCTTTTTACGGTGTTTCTGTAGAAAAAGTTCGTACTATAAATGTCCGTCCAGATAGAAAAACACGTCATACAAAGACTGGAATTCAACATGGTAAAACAAATGCTGTTAAAAAAGCAATTGTACAACTGGCGGAAGGGGAAACGATTGATTTATACGCTAACATGTAATTAGACGAAAATGTCAGTAAGAAAATTAAAACCAATCACACCAGGACAGCGATTTAGAGTAGTAAATGGGTTTGACGCCATTACTACTGACAAGCCGGAAAAAAGCTTATTAGCTCCGAAAAAACGTTCAGGTGGTAGAAACAGTCAGGGAAAAATGACCATGCGCTATATAGGCGGAGGTCATAAGAAGAGGTATCGTATTATAGATTTTAAACGTAACAAAGCTGGTATTCCTGCTGAAGTTAAATCTATTGAATACGATCCAAACAGAACAGCGTTTATTGCGTTGTTGAACTACCAAGATGGTGAAAAAAGATACATTGTTGCTCAAAATGGACTTCAGGTTGGACAAACAGTAGTATCAGGTGATAAAAACATAGCTCCAGAGATTGGAAACGCTATGCCATTAAGCCAAATTCCTTTAGGAACAATCATTTCATGTATTGAATTACATCCAAATCAAGGTGCTGTTATGGCACGTAGTGCTGGTGCTTTTGCTCAGTTAATGGCAAGAGATGGTAAATTTGCTACAGTAAAATTACCTTCAGGTGAAACACGATTGATTCTTGTAAATTGTTTAGCTACAATAGGAGTGGTGTCTAACTCAGACCATCAATTACTAGTATCTGGTAAAGCAGGTAGAAGCAGATGGTTAGGAAGACGTCCACGTACGAGACCAGTAGTAATGAATCCGGTAGATCATCCAATGGGTGGTGGAGAAGGAAAATCTTCTGGTGGTCATCCACGTTCTAGAAACGGTATTCCTGCTAAAGGATATAGAACCCGTTCTAAAACAAAAGCAAGTAATAAATATATTGTAGAACGTAGAAAGAAATAAGACATGGCAAGATCATTAAAAAAAGGACCTTACGTTCATTATAAATTAGAAAAGAAAGTAGCTGCAAATGTTGAAGCTAAAAAGAAATCGGTAATCAAAACCTGGTCAAGAGCTAGTATGATTACTCCGGATTTTGTTGGACAAACAATAGCAGTACATAATGGCCGTCAATTTGTACCAGTTTACATCACTGAAAACATGGTAGGTCATAAATTAGGAGAATTTTCACCAACACGATCATTTAGAGGTCATGCAGGTGCTAAAAATAAAGGTAAAAGATAAGAGCAATGGGAAGTCGTAAAAAACAAATGGCAGACGCTATTAAAGCAGAGAAGAAGCAAATTGCTTTTGCAAAGCTTAATAACTGTCCTACGTCACCAAGAAAAATGCGTTTAGTAGCCGATTTAGTAAGAGGTGAAAAAGTAGAGAAAGCACTTAATATTTTAAGATTCAGTCCAAAGGAAGCCTCTCGTCGTTTAGAAACATTGTTAATGTCTGCAATGGCAAACTGGCAAGCAAAAAACGAAGATGCTGATATTGAAGAAGCTGAATTATTTGTTAAAGAGATTAGAGTTGATGGTGGATCTATGTTAAAAAGATTACGTCCAGCACCTCAAGGTCGTGCACACAGAATTAGAAAAAGATCTAATCACGTAACACTCGTGCTTGGAGCTAACAGTAACACACAAAGCAATTAATAAATGGGACAAAAGACAAATCCAATAGGAAATCGCCTTGGTATAATCAGAGGATGGGAATCTAACTGGTACGGAGGTAATGATTATGGAGATAAGCTTGCTGAAGACGATAAAATCAGAAAGTATATCTACGCTCGTTTATCTAAAGCTAGTGTGTCGAGAGTAATCATCGAAAGAACTCTTAAACTTGTAACCGTTACTATCACTACAGCTCGCCCAGGTATCATTATTGGTAAAGGCGGCCAAGAGGTAGACAAGTTAAAAGAAGAACTTAAAAAGATTACAGGTAAAGAAGTACAATTAAACATCTTTGAAATTAAAAGACCTGAGTTAGATTCATATTTGGTAGCTTCAAGTGTTGCTCGTCAAATAGAAAATCGTATTTCATACAAACGTGCAATTAAGATGGCTATCCAAGCTGCGATGCGTATGAATGCTGAGGGTATTAAAATTCAAATTAGTGGTCGTTTAAATGGTGCCGAAATGGCACGTAGCGAGCACTATAAAGATGGACGTATTCCTTTATCTACATTTAGAGCCGATATTGATTATGCTTTAGTAGAAGCACATACTACTTATGGTAGATTGGGTATTAAAGTATGGATAATGAAAGGCGAAGTATATGGTAAAAGAGAACTTTCTCCGCTTGTTGGGCTATCTAAGAAGCAAGGAAAAGGTGGACGTGGTGGAAATAATAATAGATCTCGTCGTAGAAAGTAATTTTTTAAATTAAAGAAAAATGTTACAACCAAAAAGAACAAAATTTCGTAAGCAACAAAAAGGGCGCATGAAAGGGAACTCAGGAAGAGGTCATTTACTTTCTAACGGAATGTTTGGTATAAAATCGCTAGACTCAAAGTTTATCACGTCACGTCAAATTGAAGCTGCACGTATTGCTGCTACACGTTACATGAAAAGAGAAGGGCAATTATGGATTAAAATATTTCCAGACAAGCCTATCACAAAAAAGCCTCTTGAAGTACGTATGGGTAAAGGTAAAGGTGCTGTTGAGTATTGGGCAGCTGTGGTTACACCAGGAAGAATTTTATTTGAAGTTGGAGGCGTGCCTTTAGATGTTGCTAAAGAAGCATTGCGTTTAGCTGCACAAAAACTTCCAGTGAAAACTAAGTTTATCATTGCTAGAGATTTTGAAGCTTAATTTATTGATATTATGAAACAATCAGAAATTAAAGAACTATCTACAGCTGAGTTACAAGAAAAACTTGGTGAGACTAAAAAGAGTTATGCAGACCTTAAAATGGCTCATGCAATAAGCCCTCTTGAAAACCCAATTCAGTTACGTGGTTTAAGAAAAAGCGTAGCAAGAATAGCAACAGAGTTAACTAAAAGAGAAGTACAATAATTGTATTTAGCTGAAAGATGGAAAAAAGAAACTTAAGAAAAGAACGTATAGGAGTTGTTACTAGTAACAAAATGCAAAAATCAATTGTGGTTGCTGAAGTTAAAAAAGTAAAACACCCTATGTATGGTAAGTTCGTGTTAAAAACAAAAAAATATGTTGCACACGATGAAAAAAACGACTGTAACGAAGGAGATACTGTAAAGATTATGGAAACAAGACCTTTAAGTAAATCTAAGTGTTGGAGACTAGTAGAAATAATTGAAAGAGCTAAATAATTATGGTACAACAAGAATCAAGATTAAAAGTAGCTGATAACACTGGAGCAAAGGAAGTTTTAACTATCCGTGTTCTAGGTGGCACAAAAAGAAGATATGCTTCTGTTGGTGACAAAATTGTTGTTACCGTAAAAGATGCTACTCCTAACGGAGGCATTAAAAAAGGTGAAGTTTCTACAGCAGTAGTTATTCGTACTGTAAAAGAAGTAAGACGACCAGATGGATCATACATCAGATTTGATGATAATGCCTGTGTCCTTTTAAATCCAACTGGAGAAATGAGAGGAACACGTGTATTTGGTCCTGTGGCTAGAGAACTTCGTGACAAACAATTCATGAAAATTGTATCATTAGCACCAGAGGTGCTTTAATGCAAAATAGTAAGATGGGAAAGCTTAAAATAAAATCAGGAGATACAGTAAAAGTAATTGCTGGAGACCATAAAGGATCAGAAGGTAAAGTACTTAAAGTATTAATAGATAAGAATAAAGCGATAGTAGAAGGTGTTAATATGGTAAAAAAACATATGAAACCTAATGCTCAAAATCCTCAAGGAGGAATCGTAGAAAAAGAAGCATCTATTCAAATTTCAAACTTATCGTTGTTAACTTCAAAAGGAGAAACAACAAGAATTGGATATAGAATGGAAGGCGATAAGAAAGTAAGATTTGCAATAAAATCTAATGAAGTAATATAATAGTTATGGCTTATATTCCAAGATTAAAACAAGAGTACAAGAACAAGGTAGTTTCTGCTCTTACAGAAGAATTCGGATATAAAAATGTAATGCAAGTACCAAAACTTTCTAAGATAGTTTTATCTAGAGGTGTTGGTGGAGCAGTTGCAGACAAAAAGTTAATCGACTATGCATTAGACGAGATGACAAAAATATCTGGGCAAAAAGCTATTGCTACAATATCTAAAAAGGATGTTGCATCATTTAAATTACGTAAAGGTATGCCAATTGGTGCTAAAGTTACTTTAAGAGGTGAGCAAATGTATGAGTTTTTAGACCGTTTAGTAACGTCTTCATTACCACGTGTAAGAGACTTTGGCGGTATTAAAGCAACTGGTTTTGATGGTAGAGGTAATTACAGTTTAGGGATTACTGAACAAATTATATTTCCAGAGATTGATATCGATAAGGTAAACAAAATCGCTGGTATGGATATTACATTTGTTACTACTGCTGATACAGATAAAGAAGCAAAATCATTATTAACAGAATTAGGATTACCTTTTAAAAAGAACTAGTTATGGCTAAAGAATCAATGAAAGCCCGCGAGGTGAAGAGAGCTAAAACAGTAGCTAAAAATGCAGAGAAACGTAATGCTGCAAAATTTTTCCTATAGTGGAGATTACGAAGCATTACAAAAGTTACCTAAAAATGCATCACCAGTTCGTATGCATAACCGTTGCAAATTAACAGGAAGACCAAAAGGTTACATGCGTAACTTTGGAATTTCTCGTGTTATGTTTAGAGAAATGGCTAATAAAGGATTAATTCCTGGTGTTAGAAAAGCAAGTTGGTAAAATTATAAATTGGTTTTAGGTTCAAGAAATAGTTTTTTGAAAACCAAAACCGCAAATTAATAGATATGTACACAGATCCAATAGCGGATTACCTTACAAGACTTAGAAATGCAATTGGTGCCAACCATAGAGTGGTTGAGATTCCTGCATCTAACTTAAAGAAAGAAATTACAAGAATATTATTCGATCAAGGATATATTTTAAGTTACAAGTTCGATGATTCTTCAGTACAAGGCACAATTAAAATAGCCTTAAAGTACACGAAAGAAACCAAAGAGTCGGTAATTAAAAAAATCCAAAGAATAAGTAAACCAGGTTTACGTAAATACGCAAGTTCAAAAGAACTACCTAGAATCCTTAATGGTCTTGGTATTGCCATAGTTTCTACTTCTCATGGAGTAATGACAGGTAAACAAGCTCAAAGAGAAAATGTAGGTGGTGAAGTATTGTGTTACGTTTACTAATTTAAAGCCGAAAAGAAATGTCAAGAATAGGAAATAATCCAGTAGCCATTCCAGAAGGCGTAACAGTAGATATTAAAGAAAATATCGTAACTGTTAAAGGTAAATTAGGAGAATTAACTCAAAATTTTGATTCTATTGAAATTAAAGTAGAAGATGGAAACGTTTTGGTAACGCGTTCTTCAGATACAAAAGATCAAAAAGCAAAGCATGGTTTATACAGATCATTGATGCATAATATGATTGAAGGTGTATCTAAAGGATGGACTAAAGAGTTAGAATTGGTAGGAGTAGGATATAGAGCTAGTAATCAAGGACAAAAACTTGATTTAGCTTTAGGATTTTCTCACAATATTGTTTTAAGTATAGCTCCAGAAGTTAAAATTGAAACAGTTTCAGAAAAAGGAAAGAATCCTATTATAAAGTTAACATCTCACGACAAACAACTTGTAGGTCAAGTAGCAGCTAAGATTCGTGGTTTTAGACCACCAGAACCTTACAAAGGAAAAGGCGTTAAGTTTGTTGGTGAACAAATAAGAAGAAAAGCAGGTAAATCAGCTTAATAATTAAGTTATGGCATTAACAAAGACCGATAGAAGACAAAGAATAAAAAACAGAATTCGTAAAATAGTTTCAGGTACTGAAACTAAACCAAGACTATCTGTTTTTAGAAGCAATAAAGAAATTTATGCTCAAATAGTAGATGATGTAACTGGTAAAACTATTAGTGCAGCATCTTCAAGAGATAAAGATATTAATGCTAAAGGAACTAAAATAGAAGTAGCTGCTTTAGTAGGAAAGTCTGTTGCTGAAAAAGCTATTAAAGCAGGTGTAACAAACATTTCTTTTGATAGAGGTGGATATTTATACCATGGTAGAGTAAAATCATTAGCTGACGGAGCTAGAGAAGCAGGACTTAAATTTTAAGAAATTATGTATCAAAAATACAAAAGCGCAGAGTTAGTAAAGCCAAGTGGATTAGATCTTAAAGATCGTTTAGTTGGAGTGCAAAGGGTTACTAAAGTAACTAAAGGTGGTAGAGCATTTGGTTTCTCGGCAATCGTTGTGATTGGTGATGAAGCAGGTGTTGTAGGACATGGTTTAGGAAAGTCTAAAGACGTTGCTAGTGCAATTGCAAAAGCGGTAGAAGATGCTAAGAAAAACCTAGTTCGTATTCCTTTAATTAAAGGAACATTACCTCATGAGCAAAAAGGTAAATACGGTGGAGCAAGAGTAAACATTATTCCTGCAGCTCCTGGTACAGGAGTTATTGCTGGTGGAGCTGTAAGAACAGTATTAGAAGCAGTTGGAGTTCACGATGTATTATCAAAATCTCAAGGTTCATCAAACCCTCATAACGTAGTAAAAGCAACATTTGATGCTTTATTACAATTAAGAGACGCTAGAACGATAGCTAAAAATAGAGGTATTTCTCTAGAAAAAGTTTTTAACGGATAATTAAGGATAAGATGGCTAAGATCAAAGTAACAAAACAAAGAAGTGCGATTAATCGATCATTAAGACAAAAAAGAACTCTAGAAGCTCTTGGTTTAAGAAAGATTGGTCAAACAGTAGAACATGATGCCACTCCAAACATCCTTGGTATGGTTAATAAAGTTAAACATTTAGTTTCTGTAGAAGAAGCTTAAAAATAAAACTGGAATGGATTTAAGTAATTTAAAACCTGCAGAAGGTTCAGTTAAAAATAATAGTAAACGTATAGGTAGAGGACAAGGCTCTGGAAAAGGTGGTACTTCAACAAGAGGTCACAAAGGAGCTAAGTCACGTTCTGGTTATTCTAGAAAAATTGGTTTTGAAGGTGGGCAAATGCCACTTCAAAGACGTGTACCAAAATTTGGTTTTACTAACATTAATCGTAAAGAATATCAAGGTATTAATCTGGATACTTTACAACAAATGGTTGATGATAAGAAAATAAAAGGCACTGTTGATTTAGATACAATAATCGCTTTTCGTTTAGCTGGTAAAAATGAACTGGTTAAAATATTAGGAAGAGGAGAATTAAAAGCTAAATTAAAAGTATCTGCTCATAAATTTACTGCTTCAGCAAAAGCTGCTATTGAAGCTGCTGGAGGAGAAGCTGTAACTTTATAAGACCCTATTAGACTATGAAATTTATAGAAGGTATAAAAAATGTTTGGAAAATAACGGAGCTAAAAGATAGAATTCTTTTAACCATTGGAATGCTTTTAGTATATCGTTTTGGAGCGCAAGTAACATTACCAGGTATTGATGCAGCTCAATTAGGGAATTTAGCTGCAAGTACTGATTCTGGTATATTAGGACTACTAAACGCATTTACAGGAGGAGCTTTTGCTAAGGCTTCTGTTTTTGCATTAGGAATTATGCCTTATATTTCTGCATCTATTGTAGTGCAATTAATGGGAATTGCAATTCCTTATTTACAAAAGCTACAAAAAGAAGGAGCAAGTGGACAAAAGAAGATTACACAAATTACACGTTGGTTAACCATTGCAATATGTATGGTACAAGCACCGGGTTATTTAGTAAGCTTACCTAGTTTAGGAATTCCTCAAAGCGCATTTTTATTAGGACAAGGAGGGGTGTTCTATTTCTCTTCAATAACTATCTTAGTAACAGGGACTATTTTCGCGATGTGGTTAGGAGAAAAAATCACAGATAAGGGAGTTGGTAACGGTATTTCAATATTAATTATGGTTGGTATTGTTGCAAGATTACCTATCTCTTTTGTTCAAGAATACGCAGCGAGAGTTACCGAGTCTAATGGAGGTTTAATCATGATTTTAATAGAACTTGTAATTTGGTTAGTTATTATTATGGCATCTATAATGCTTGTTATGGCTGTTCGTAAAATTGCAGTACAGTATGCTAGACGTACAGCATCTGGAGGTTATGAGAAAAATATTTTTGGATCTCGACAATACATTCCATTAAAATTAAACGCTTCGGGTGTAATGCCAATCATTTTTGCGCAAGCTATTATGTTTGTACCTAGTTTAATTGGAAGTTCTTCATTTTTGAAGGACACAGGAACAGGACAATGGATGCAAGCTCAATTTTCTGATATGTTCGGATTTTGGTATAATTTTGTATTTGCTTTATTAATTATAATATTCACATACTTTTATACTGCAATTACAGTGCCCACTAATAAGATGGCAGACGATTTAAAACGAAGTGGAGGATTTATCCCAGGCATACGTCCAGGTTCTGAAACTTCAGAATATTTAGATAAAATAATGTCACAAATAACTTTGCCAGGATCTATATTCCTAGCATTGATTGCAGTGTTCCCTGCATTTATTGTGAAGTTAATGAATGTACAACAAGGATGGGCATTATTCTTTGGAGGTACCTCATTATTAATTATGGTTGGAGTTGCAATAGATACAATGCAACAAGTAAATTCATATTTGTTGAATAAACATTATGACGGCTTGATGAAGACAGGTAAAAATAGAAAAGCAACAGCTTAATATATTACTATGGCAAAACAAGCAGCAATAGAACAAGACGGAACAATTATAGAAGCATTGTCAAATGCTATGTTTCGTGTTGAATTAGAAAATGGTCACATTGTGACAGCACATATTTCTGGTAAAATGCGTATGCATTATATTAAATTATTACCAGGAGACAAAGTTAAATTAGAAATGAGTCCTTATGATTTATCTAAGGCGAGAATAACTTATAGATACTAATACGATGAAAGTAAGAGCATCAATTAAAAAAAGAAGCGCAGATTGTAAAATAGTGCGTAGAAAAGGTAGACTTTACGTAATCAACAAAAAGAATCCTAGATTCAAACAAAGACAAGGTTAATTATGGCTAGAATTGCAGGTGTAGACATACCAAAACAAAAAAGAGGAGTAATCTCTTTAACTTATATCTACGGAGTAGGTAGAAGCAGAGCAAAAGAAATATTAGCTACGGCTAAAGTAGATGAAAGCACAAAAGTTTCAGATTGGACTGATGAAGAAATCAGTAAAATCCGTGAAGCTGTTGGAACTTTTAAAATTGAAGGAGAGTTACGCTCTGAAACACAATTAAACATTAAGCGATTAATGGATATTGGTTGTTACAGAGGAATACGTCATAGATCAGGGCTTCCATTAAGAGGACAACGCACTAAGAATAACTCAAGAACAAGAAAAGGTAGAAGAAAAACAGTTGCTAACAAGAAAAAAGTAACTAAATAATAATTAGTAAAATGGCAAAGTCAAGTACTAAAAAACGTAAAGTTATAGTAGAATCTACTGGAGAAGCACATATTACAGCTTCTTTCAATAACATTATTATATCTCTTACCAACAAAAAAGGCGATGTAATTTCATGGTCATCAGCTGGTAAATTAGGATTTAGAGGTTCTAAGAAAAACACGCCTTACGCTGCACAATTAGCTGCGGAAGATGCTTTAGCAACAGCAAAAGAAGCTGGTTTAAGAAAAGTAAAAGTGTATGTAAAAGGACCTGGTAATGGTAGAGAATCTGCTATTAGAGCAATCCATAATGGAGGTATTGAAGTTACAGAAATTATTGATGTAACACCAACGCCGCATAATGGATGTAGACCTCCAAAACGTAGAAGAGTTTAAGTTTAATAAATAAGTATCAACGAGAGATCAACGATTATCGAAGGATAAGACTAAGACCTTAATTCATAATCACTCTCAAAACAAATTATAATATGGCAAGATATACTGGTCCTAAAACTAAAATAGCACGTAAATTTGGTGAAGCTATTTTTGGTGAAGATAAATCTTTTGAAAAAAGAAATTATCCTCCGGGGCAACACGGAAACAATAGAAGACGTGGTAAAAAATCGGAGTATGCTATCCAACTTATGGAAAAGCAAAAAGCTAAATACACTTATGGTGTTTTAGAACGTCAATTTAGAAACATGTTTAAAAAAGCAACTGCTGCATCTGGAATTACAGGAGAGGTGTTGTTACAATTATGTGAATCTAGATTAGACAATGTTGTGTATAGAATGGGATTATCTCGTTCTAGAAGAGGAGCAAGACAATTAGTTTCTCACAGACATATTACAGTAAATGGACAAATCGTTAACATCGCTTCGTATTCTTTAAAAGCAGGAGATGTAGTAGCGGTTAGAGAAAAATCTAAGTCTTTAGAAACCATTGAAAATGCATTAGCAGGTTCAAGTCACGTTTATGAGTGGATTACATGGAATAATGATACTAAGCAAGGAACATTTGTTTCCGTTCCTTCAAGAATTCAAATTCCTGAAAACATTAATGAGCAATTCATCGTCGAATTATATTCTAAATAATAACTGATACATTAAGCAATATGGCAATTTTAAATTTTCAAAAGCCCGATAAAGTAATCATGATCGATTCAACCGATTTTGAAGGGAAATTCGAATTTAGACCTTTAGAACCAGGTTATGGATTAACTGTTGGTAATGCTTTAAGAAGAGTATTATTATCTTCATTAGAAGGATTTGCAATTACATCAGTTAGAATTGAAGGCGTAGAGCATGAGTTTTCTACAATTGCAGGTGTAGTTGAAGATGTAACAGAAATTATACTTAACTTAAAACAAATACGTTTTAAGCGTCAAATAGACGAAATTGATAACGAGTCAGTATCTATTTCAATTTCAGGACAAGAGCAAATAACTGCTGGAGATTTCCAAAAGTTTATTTCAGGCTTTCAAGTATTAAATTCAGATTTAGTAATCTGCAATCTTGATCCTAAAGTAAGCATAAATATGGAGATTAGTATAGAAAAAGGTAGAGGTTATGTACCTGCTGAAGAAAATAAAAAGGCTACAGCACCAATGGGAACCATCTTTACAGATTCTATTTATACACCTATAAAAAATGTTAAATATAGCGTTGAGAATTTTCGTGTAGAGCAAAAAACCGATTACGAAAAATTAGTTTTTGAAATCGTTACCGACGGTTCTATCATTCCTCAAGACGCTTTAACCGAAGCTGCTAAAATATTAATTCATCACTTCATGTTATTCTCTGATGAGCGTATTACATTAGAAGCTGACGAAATAGCACAAACTGAAACTTATGATGAAGAATCACTTCACATGAGACAGTTATTGAAAACCAAACTTATTGATATGGATCTTTCAGTACGTGCACTTAACTGTTTAAAAGCAGCCGAAGTAGATACATTAGGAGACTTAGTATCGTTTAACAAAAACGACTTGATGAAGTTCCGTAATTTCGGTAAGAAATCTTTAACAGAACTAGAAGAACTTGTAAATGTTAAAGGACTTAACTTCGGAATGGATTTAAGCAAATATAAATTAGATAAAGATTAATACATCATATTTTGCTCCTCAATATTGAGTAGAAGCAAGATGATGATTAAAAGAAAATATAATGAGACACGGAAAAAAAGTAAACCATTTAGGTAGAAAAACGGCTCACAGAAAAGCAATGTTAGCTAATATGGCTTGTTCTTTAATAGAACATAAACGTATTAATACAACAATAGCAAAAGCTAAAGCGTTAAAGCAATTTGTAGAACCTATGATTACTAAATCAAAGGAAGATACAACACATAACAGACGTATTGTGTTTAGTCGATTAAGACAAAAAGAAGCTGTTACAGAATTGTTTAGAGAGGTTGCTGCTAAAGTTGGAGATCGCCCAGGAGGATATACAAGAATTATAAAGCTTGGTAATCGTCTTGGTGATAATGCTGATATGGCTATGATTGAACTTGTAGATTATAATGAAATTTATAACGCAGGTAAAGAAAAGAAAAAAACAACAAGAAGAAGTAGAAGAGGCGGTAACAAGGCTGTAACTACTCCAGTTGTAGAAACTAAAGCTTCAAACGAAGAAGAATAGTATATAATAAATCGATTTTAAGATATGTAAAAAAGGGTAAACAAATTTGTTTACCCTTTTTTATTA
>JAADHG010000015.1 GCA_013151975.1 Chlorobiota bacterium
TTTATTATAAATAGTTCCTCCATCTTGCGAGGATAAGGATTGGTTAGGATAACCTCTTAAAGCTATGGTTTCTCGACCATCTAAACTACGATTTCCTAAACCATCTCCACCAACAAAAAAGCGTTCGAAAGGAATTACGCCTCTATCATTATTATAAGCTCCTAGAAATCCAAATTCTATTTTTGGTCTTAATACTAAATCTCCAACAATTTTTGTAAACCATTCACCGCTAAACTTTACTTTATAGAATTCTAACCATTTAAAACGTTCTTGATCTATTTCTTGTATTCTTGAATTAGCATCAGCATCAGTTGGATCTGCTGCTAAATCTTCAGATAATTGATCTCTTTCTTCTTTTAAGGCTTTATAGTCAACGTTATTTACAGCAGAATAAGGAAATGTGAGTTTTGCAGAGATACTAAAATTAGAGCCTCCAGTTGGGTAAATTGGATCAACTTCCGTGTTATTTCTACTTACCCCAATAGTATAAGCTAAATTCTTTGAGGATCCATTACCAAATGTAAATAGACCTGTATTGTAGTTTTTTAAATCGTAAAGTTGAAAACTCAATGCTTGGGATAATACAAAGAAATCATCAGGAATTGTTAAACGCTTTGCTAATCCAACCGAAAGACCTGTAATGTTAAAGCGTCTGCTTTTGTCTGCATTTCTTGTTATAGGATCGAACAAAAATTGCTTTGTATGAGATAATGATGTAGAAAAATTAACAGGTTTTTTTCCTCCGAACCATGGTTCAGAAAATGAGAAACTATAGGTTTGAAAAAACCTACTTGCTTGCAAGCGTAACGCAAGTTTTTGACCATCTCCCATAGGGATTGGTTTATAGGCTTCTTTTTTAAATATATCTTTTATAGAAAAGTTATTAAAAGACAATCCTAAGGTGCCTATAAAACCACCACCACCATAACCTCCTTGTAACTCAATTTGACTAGAACCCCTTTCCACAACTGAGTATTCCATGTCTAAAGTACCATCATTGGCATTTACGTTTTTAAAGTGAGGTTCTATTTGCTGTGCATCAAAAAAACCTAATTGTCCTAATTCTCTAATAGTACGTATAACATTTGATTTACTATATTTTTGTCCAGGACGTGTTCGGATCTCTCTATATATTACATGGTCATTAGTTTTGTCATTGCCAGTAACCGATATTTTATTAAAATATGCTGGTTTCCCTTCAGTAATTCTAATTTCCATATCTATAATATTGCCTTCAGCACTAGTCTCAACTGGAGTTATGCTAGAAAATAAATAGCCGCTATTTTGATATAGATTTGTTAAGTCAACAGCATCTGGCTTACTATCATCAGCTATTCGTTTTTCAAGTTCTACACCATTGTAAGTATCTCCAGAATCTATTCTTAGTATACTATTCAATTGTTTGTCACTGTAAACAGTATTCCCTATAAAGCTAATTTTTCCATAAGAGTATTTTTCGCCTTCTTCAACTTTAATATTCAAAGAGATGGTGTTATCATTATTCTTAATAATCGAATCAGAAATAATACGAGCATCTCTATATCCGTTCTCTTTATATTTATCTATAATACTAGCTAGATCTTCTTTATAATCTGCTTCAATATATTTAGACCGTTTTAGAATACGTATTGGATTCTTCTTTTTTGTATTCTTCATTGCTTTGCGAAGCTTTTTCTGACTAAGCTTTTCGCTGCCACTAAAAACAATCTTCTTTATCTTAATCTTGTTGCCTTTGTCTATGTTAAGTTTCATATTAACTCTACTTTTTTTAATAGAGTCTTTAATTTCTGAAGGTGTAATTATTACTTTGGCGTTTAAGAACCCTTTCTTTTTATAGGAATTTTCTAAGTAGTTTTTTGTTGTTGTAATTAAATTTTCGGTTACTTTAGTTCCTGGTTGAAGCTTATTGTCTTTAATAATATCATCAAACTTAGACTTTTTAACTCCTTCAATTTTTACTTCTTTAAGTTCAGGAAGATCAGTAAGTTGAATTTCTAAATTAGCGGTAGTCCCTTCAATACTACTAATATAAATCTCAATGCTACTAAAGAGGTTAGAATTCCATAATTTTTTAATGGCTTCGCCAATTTTTGACCCTGAACTTGATGGAATCGTTATTTCTTGTCCTTTTCTTAAACCAGAATAGGTAATTACTGTTTGTGAACTAAAGCTGGTGTTGCCAGTTACAGTAATGTCTCCAATAGTGTATGTTTTTGCGCTTTCGCTAGCACTACTTTGAGCAGTTATATTTAAACTACTAATTAAAAAAGTGATAAATAAAAGTCGAGTAATATATGTTCTCAATAGTTTAAAATTAACTAAGTTGTTCGCTTGTTTTTCCAAATCGTCGTTCTCTTTTTTGATAATTTACTATGGCTTCGTACAAATGTTGCTTTGTAAAATCAGGCCAAAATACATTAGTAAAATACAATTCCGCATATGCTATTTGCCATAACAGGAAATTACTTATGCGTTGTTCGCCACTTGTTCTAATTAATAAATCTACGTCTGGCAAATTTTGGGTGTAAAGATGCTCATTTATTACCGATTCATCAATTTTTTCTGGCGAAATTATATTATTTTTAACTTTAATACTAATTTGTTTTATAGCATTTATTAACTCATCTCTAGATCCATAGCTTAAAGCCAAGGTTAAGGTTAAATTAGTATTAGATTTGGTTATTTCTATAACATCCATAAGTTCCTTATAAACCTTTACTGGTAAGTCTTTGAGGTTTCCTATGGCATTGAGTTTAATGTTATTATCTAGTAGTGTTTTAATTTCTTTTTTAAGTGAAGAAATTAATAATCTCATTAGCATTTGAACTTCTAATTTTGGTCTGTTCCAATTTTCGGTAGAAAACGCATATAGTGTTAAATTTTTAACACCTAGCTCTGCACAACCTTCAACAACTTGCTTTACTGCTTCGCTTCCTTTTTGATGTCCAAAAACACGTAATTTTCCTTTTTGTTTTGCCCAACGCCCATTACCATCCATAATAATTGCAAGATGCTTTGGTAAGAGATTTGTATGTATTTGGTCTTTAATATCCATACTAAAAATCGCAGTAACAAGGTTTTCTGCCAAAAGTATATGTTAATGTAACTCCAGTAAAAGTGTACCAATCATTGTTATTTAGGTTTCCAAAGCTGTAATTAGGGATTCGCCATGCTTCATCTGGCACACTGCCATCAATTTCATCAGTAAAGGTATAACGTGCACCAATTTCAGCAGCTAAAATAATATGATTTGTAAGTGTGGTTTTAAATCCAAGAACCATCGGGATGCCATAGGCCCAACTAGATGTGTTTTCGGATGTTAGTACACCATTATTAAAATAAAAATTATCATGGTTTGCTATAGAAATTCCTGTATATAAATATGGTGTTGATTTATTGCCTTCGCCATGAAGATTAAAATCAAAAAAGGTAAATTCTATACCACCCGAAATCTCGAATATAGTGCTCTTAAAAGAATAGCCTCTTTGTACCCTTCTAGGATCATCGGATTTTGAGTCGTTTGCTTTTAAATCAGTAAAAATCATTGAAAGTCTAAGTGAATGCCTTGGGCTTCTGTTCCATTTAATAATACCTCCAAAAGCAGCTTGATTGGGTGAAATATAGTTAGTAGCACCTACATCGCCAATAAAATTACTTCCACCAACAAATACACCAACTTCATAAATTTGGGAGTAACTCGCTTGAAAACATAAAGTGCTCATAATAATAATGAAAAAGTATCTCATAGGTATTCAAAAGTTTGCAAATATAATAAATAAGATTAGCCTATTATAATTTGTTGTTTAGTATTACAGATAAACAGCAATTAAGCTAAATTATTGCCTAGTTGCGCTTATCTTCTCCCCAAAGAAGTTTCTCTCGAAGGGTATGTAAAAAGCTTTCGCCTTTGAGCTCAATCATTTTAATTTTGAAGTTGGCCTTTTTTATAATTATTGTAGAATTATTATCTAATGTTGCAATTCTGGAATCTAGGGAAACTAAATAACTATCTTCTCTACCACTAACTCTTAATTTTATTTCGGTAGAATCTTGAATAACTAAGGGTCTAGCATTTAAATTATGAGGAGCAATAGGGGTTAATGCGAAACTATTTGTTTCTGGTGTAATTACTGGTCCACCACAGCTTAACGAATAGCCAGTAGATCCTGTAGGCGTAGAAA
This sequence comes from Chlorobiota bacterium, assembly GCA_013151975.1. Lineage (GTDB taxonomy): Bacteria > Bacteroidota > Bacteroidia > Flavobacteriales > Flavobacteriaceae > JAADHG01. The sequence goes on from JAADHG010000015.1 coordinate 4,182, forward strand.
CAATTAGTCCATCTGCCCAGTAAGATGTTAAGTACTCATTGTTTAAGCTAGTTTCTACAGTAATCATAGAAGTTGTATTTTTTCTACTTACGGCAATTTCATTTAAGGCAACATTAAAATCTAACAAGTCTTTGTTTTCGGGTTCAGTTGTAATAGTAAGGAGACTGCGTTCTGAAATTCGATAATTCCCTTTTATTATATTGTCAATAGCCTTTTCAATATCATTCTTTTTAATGGTTGCGAGGAACCCTAAACGACCAGTATTAATGCCGACTATAGGGATTGATAAATCACGTACAAAAGTAATTGCTCTTAAAATAGTACCATCGCCACCAATACTTATGAGTAAATCAAACGAAGTGTCTAAACTTGAAAATGTTTTAAAATCATTAAGGCTCACATTAATATCTTCAGCGGCTTTAATAGATTTAAAAAATTGTGCTTCAATAAAAACATCAACAGGTTTATTATGCAAAATGTTTAGAAGTGTTTCTACAGGAATTAGTGAATACCTTTGGTAGAATTGACCGTAAATAGCAATCTTCATATCCTATAGATTTAAATATTTATTCAAATAATCTGAACGCTCTTTCAGGCTTTCAATAAAAGTATCTTCTTCATGGCCAGAAATAATATTATAACCATATCTTCTAAAGGTTTGTATAATATCATTGAGTCCTAAATTTCCAATTTTAACTGTAATTTGAACAATGTCGTTCTCAGTTTTAGAAATAAAAGCCCCTAATAATTTGCCGTTATTGGATTCTACTATTTGACTTATTTCACTAAATGAAAAATCGGTATATCCCTTTTCTACTATAATAATCCCCCCTGGTTCAGCAAAAAAAGGCGTTTGATTAAATAAAGAAATAATATCGTTAAGTTCATAATACCCCAAATATTCATCTTTCTCATTTAAAACAGGCATAATGTTGGAATCCTTTTGCGCAAAAGCTTCTAAAACATCCAACCAAAGCGCATTGTTTCTTACATAAAACCCTTCCAAAGTAAATAAATATTCGGTTAATGGCTTGTCTGCTTCAAAACAATGCGCATCAGTTTCAGAGATACAACCTATATAAATATTATCTTTTTTTACAGGAATATGAGAGTAAGTTAACTGATTGAACAGAAGTTGCGCCTCCTTAATATTATCACTAACATTTAGAGGTTTTATATCATTAATTATGTACTCACTTAATGGCATAATGTCATTTATTATCATATGCAAAATAATCAAAATTTAGTATAATAAGCATAACTTACTTTGTATTTTTGTCTTTTAAATTTAGATATGACAAAGTTAAGTATAAACATTAATAAGATAGCAACATTAAGAAATTCAAGAGGCGGAGACACGCCAAATGTTGTTAATTTCGCCAAAGATGTGCAACGTTTTGGGGCTGAAGGCGTAACCATACACCCAAGACCAGATGAGCGTCATATTCGCTATCAAGATGCGTATGATTTAAAACCTGTAGTTTATACTGAATTTAATATAGAAGGGAATCCCATTCCTAAATTTGTGGATATGGTTATAGAGATACAACCAACACAAGTTACTCTAGTACCAGATGCCGAAGATGCTATAACCTCAAATGCTGGTTGGGACACGATTAAACATAAAGCGTTTTTAACCGAAATTATTCAAGAGTTTCAGCAAAATAATATAAGAACTTCTATTTTTTTAGATCCTGTTCTTAAACAAGTAGAAAGGGCAAAGCTTACTGGAACAGATAGAATTGAACTTTATACTGAAGCATTTGCGCATCAATATGCTTTAGGAAACAAAAAAGCTATTGCGCCTTATACTGCTTGTGCTGAATTAGCTCACAATTTAGATTTAGGTGTCAATGCCGGACATGATTTGTCACTAGAGAATATTAAATTTTTCAAAGATAATATACCAAATCTTTTAGAGGTTTCCATTGGACATGCGTTAATTTCTGAAAGCTTGTATTTAGGCATTGAAAATGTAGTGAATATGTATTTACATAAATTAAAATAATGTTGCTACATTCAAACATACTAGGAAAAGGGCAGCCCTTTATAATCCTTCATGGATTTCTAGGAATGAGTGATAACTGGAAAACTTTAGGGAAAAAATTTAGTGAGCAAGGTTTTGAAGTGCACTTAATAGACCAACGCAATCATGGGAGAAGTTTTCATGACAACACCTTTAATTATGAAGTCTTAATTCAAGATTTAAAAGAGTATTGTGATACATATCAGTTAGAAAACATGGTGTTGCTTGGACATTCTATGGGTGGAAAAACAGCCATGTTATTTGCAACAACATACCCTAAAATGGTTTCAAAGCTAATAGTTGCCGATATTTCTCCAAGGTATTATCCAGTACATCACGATACGATTCTTGAAGGCTTAGCTGCTTTAGATTTTAATAGGATAAAAACGCGTAAAGAAGCAGATGCAGTTTTAGCCAATTATATACCAGATTTTGGAATACGACAGTTCTTACTCAAGAATGTATATTGGGAAGACAAAGGAAAGCTAGGGTTAAGAATTAATTTAAAAGTATTAATTGATAATATTGAAGAAGTAGGCGAAGCACTTCCGTCAACGTTAACCTTTAAAGGAGACACTTTGTTTCTTCACGGTGATACATCAGAATATATAGGAGCAGATGATGAGGCTTTAATCAAATTACAATTTCCTAAAGCAAAAATAAAAACAATTAGTAATGCAGGACACTGGTTGCATGCTGAGAATCCAAAGGAATTCTTTGATTATGTGATGCAGTTTATTAAGTAGAATAATATATTTTGTATATTCAAGTCAATAAAATATATGTATCATGAAATTAATAACAAAACTCCTTTTAACTGCACTTGCAGTAATAATTTTAGCAAAGATATTACCAGGTGTTTCACTAGATAGTTATACAACTGCAATTATAGTAGCAGCAGTTATTGCTATATTAAATGTATTTGTAAAACCGCTTTTAATTATTTTTACACTACCTATAACCATTCTTACATTAGGGCTATTTTTATTAATAATAAACGCTATTATTATATTATTGGCAGATAGTTTAATTGATGGTTTTAGTGTTTCGAGTATATGGACAGCAATCCTGTTTAGCTTGCTGCTTTCGTTTCTACAATCCATATTGCATTCGCTCTTAAAAGAAGATAAAAAATAGCCTAAAGGCCAACTCATTAAAAACTTTGTTCAGTTGCAAAAATATTGTACTTTTGCAGCCAATTTTTATAAGGAAAAATGAATATTACAAGAGAAAATATTGATACGTTAAACGCTGTTGTAAAAGTAGATATTACAAAAGCAGATTATAGAGATAAAGTTGAGAAAATTTTATCCGATTATCGTAAAACGGCAAACATTCCAGGATTTAGAAAAGGACATGTACCTATGGGAATGGTTAAAAAACAATATGGGAAAGCAGTTTTAGTAGATGAAGTAAACAAGCTTTTGCAAGATGCACTTAATAAATATTTAACCGAAGAAAAGCTTGATGTTTTAGGAAACCCATTGCCAAAAGCACAAGACGATTTAAATTGGGATGCCGAAAATTTTTCTTTTGAATTTGAACTTGGGCTATCACCAGAGTTTGAAGTTAAGTTAAAAGGAAAAAAAGCAATTACACATTATCACATTGTTGCAGATGATACAATGATTGAGAACCAAATTAAAAACATTCAAAAGCAATATGGGAAATTAATTTCTAAGAGCGAAGTAGCCGAGGGTGATGAAATTACTGGTGTTTTTGCAAATGATGAAAAGGAAATTAATAATTCAACAACAATAACTTTAGATAAATTTAAAGGAAAAGCTACCGCAAAAAAATTCATTGGTGCTAAAGTAGGCGATGTTATTACTTTAAAAACTAAAGGTATGTTTGCCGACGATCATGATTTAATGAACGTTTTAAAAGTCTCTCATGAAGATGCTCACGGATTAAACATTGAAGTAACGTTTACTATTAGTGAAATTAACACAAGAGAACTAGCCGATTTAGACCAAGATTTATTTGATAAGTTATTTGGAAAGGGTAATGTTACCTCAGTAACAGAGCTAAAGCAAAAAATAAAAGAGGATTCTGAGAAGCAATTTGTACAACAATCGGATCAAAAGTTATTAAACGATGTCACAGAATATTTGGTTGAAAGCACAAAATTTGATTTGCCTTCAGCTTTTTTACAAAAATGGCTACAAACTGCAGGTGAAGAAACTATGGATGAAGCACAAGCTAAAGAAGAATATGAAAAGTCCGAAAAGAGTATGCGCTATCAATTAATTGAAGGTAAAATAATTACAGACAATAAGCTTCAAATAGATTTTGACGAGTTAAAAGCTTATGCTCAAGAGATGATAAAAGGGCAAATGGCACAATTTGGACAGTTAAATCCTTCAGAGAAAGAATTAGACGATGTTTCAGCAAGAATTTTGTCAAATAAAGATGAGGTTAAGCGTTTATCTGAGCAGTTAACAAGTCAAAAATTGCTAGCATTTTATAAAGAAAATGCAAATCTTAAAACCAAAGAATTGTCTTACGATAAATTTGTTAAGGAGGTTTACGGCTCATAGTTTTAAAAATTCATTATATTTAGGCGTTGAATTCTATAGAATTCAACGCCTTTTTCATTGGATGACAACTTGGTTCATGAAGCTTGTAAAACGCTTAAAATTAGTAGTTTGAATCCAATAGAATGTATTAATAAAGCTCAAATTGAAAAATAAATAAACTATGGATTACGGAAAAGAATTTGAAAAATTCGCTATAAAAGACCAAGGCATAAGCAGTACCTATTATAATAAAATTGTAAGCAGTATGTATCCTATGGGGATGACGCCAAATATTATTGAAGAACGCCAAATGAATATTGCTGTGTTTGATGTATTCTCAAGATTGATGATGGATCGTATTATTTTTATGGGAACTGGAATTAATGATCAAGTGGCTAATATAATTCAGGCACAGTTATTATTTTTAGAGAGTACAGACTCTTCAAAAGATATTCAAATATATATTAATTCACCAGGAGGAAGTGTATATGCAGGACTAGGCATTTATGACACCATGCAGCTTATTAAGCCAGATGTGGCAACTATTTGCACAGGTATGGCAGCATCTATGGGAGCTGTGTTATTATGTGCAGGAGAAAAAGGCAAACGTAGCGGATTAACACATTCTCGTATTATGATACATCAACCTATGGGAGGCGCTCAAGGGCAAGCCAGTGATATAGAAATTACTGCTCGTGAAATATTAACATTAAAAGAAGAGTTATATAGAATTATTAGTAAACATTCGGGGCAAGAATACGACAAAGTATATAACGATAGTGATCGAGATTACTGGATGAAAGCTGATAAAGCTTTAGAGTATGGGATGATTGATGAAATTTTAACTCGTAACTAATAAAACTGTCATTCTCACAAAAGTGGGAATCCAATTTAAAAGATATGGCAAAAGAAGAATTAGAATGTTCGTTTTGTGGACGTAAAAAGCCTGAAACTAATTTGCTTATTGCTGGTTTAGATGCTCACATTTGTGATCGGTGCATCGAACAAGCACATGGTATTGTTATTGAAGAATCTAAGGAAAGTGATAATAGTGGTCTTTCAGCAGAATTAATGCTAAAAAAACCAGTGCAAATAAAAGCGTTTTTAGACGAATATATTATAGGACAAGAACACACAAAGCGTGTAATGTCTGTAGCGGTTTATAACCATTATAAACGGTTGTTACAACAGAAAACGGATGATGATATTGAAATTCAAAAAAGTAATATCATTATGGTGGGTCAAACCGGAACAGGAAAAACCCTTATAGCCAAAACTATTGCTAGAATGCTTAATGTACCTTTGGCTATTGTAGATGCAACGGTTTTAACTGAAGCAGGATATGTTGGAGAAGATGTAGAAAGTATCCTAACACGTTTATTACAAGCTGCTGATTATAACTTGGAGAAAGCAGAACGAGGTATTGTTTTTATTGATGAAATTGATAAAATTGCTCGTAAAAGCGATAACCCATCAATAACACGTGATGTTTCGGGTGAAGGTGTGCAACAAGCCTTACTAAAATTATTAGAAGGTACAGTGGTTAATGTGCCGCCCAAAGGAGGGCGTAAACATCCAGATCAAAAATTTATTGAGGTTAATACCGAAAATATTTTGTTTTTTGCTGGTGGTGCTTTTGATGGGATTGAGCGCATGATTTCTAAACGATTAAACATGTCTGCAATAGGATATAAATCTGCTCATGATATAGATGCTATAGATAAGGACAACTTTTTACAATACATCACACCTAAAGATTTAAAAGATTTTGGATTGATACCAGAAATTATAGGAAGGCTTCCAGTGTTAACGTATATGAATCCTTTAGATGCTAGTACGTTAAGAGCAATTCTTACCGAACCTAAAAATGCCATTATCAAACAGTATAAAAAATTGTTTTCTATGGATGAAATAGAATTAACAGTTACTGATGGCGCATTAGACTTTATTGTTGAAAAAGCAGTTGAATATAAACTTGGAGCAAGAGGATTACGTTCGCTATGTGAAGAAATATTAACTGATGCCATGTTTAATATGCCAAGTAGTGACGAAACTAAGCTTAATGTTACAAAATCTTATGCAGAAGGAAAGCTTACAAGAACACGACTTAAACAACTAAAAGCGGTATCATAATTAAAAAAGAATTCTTCTCGATACTTGTATCGAGTTTTCGTTAAAATTGTCATTCCCGTGAAAACGGGAATCTAAATCAAATAGATATAAATAAAAGAAACCACTCAAATTTGAGTGGTTTTTTATTTTGGAATTATAATTAATATTGCAGTAAGCTTATATATGTTTTTCTTAATTGCACTTTAAAAGTAATATTTAAACTGAAAAATAAAAATTACTATGGCAGTTTTTAGACGAATACAATCCTATTTTCGTTTAATGAAAAAAGGATTCAATTATCATCGATAAAGGGTGTGAATATTTAATCGTTTAACTGCAAGAGCTCTTCAAGGTAATCCCTAGAATTCGATAATCTTGGTATTTTATGTTGTCCGCCAAGTTTGTTTTTCTCTTTTAACCAATCATAAAATAATTGTTTTCTGGCAACGTTTATTTTTGGTTTGTTAAGCGTCATATTGTTATAACGTTTTGCTTCATAATCAGAATTTAAAGACTTAAGCGCATTGTCAAACAATTCATTAAAATAATTTATATCATTAGGAGGAGTTCTAAACTCTATCAGCCATTCATGAGCCCCTTTTTCTTTGCCTTCCATAAATATTGGAGCAGCGGTAAAATCAACGATTTCAGCATTTGTTTTTTTGCACACACGTTTTAAAGCATCTTCAGCATTTTCAATAATAAGTTCTTCTCCAAACACATTAATATGGTGTTTTGTTCTCCCTGAAATTTTTATGCGATATGGATTTAATGAAGTAAAACGTACAGTATCTCCTATTTTATAGCGCCAAAGACCAGCATTAGTAGTAATAACAATAGCATAATTAATACCTTTTTCTACCTCACTAAGAGGAATTATCTTTTCTTGAGGTGTATTGTAGTTATCCATAGGAATAAACTCGTAAAAAATACCATAATCAAGCATTAGTAAAAGTTCGCTAGAATCGTTTTTATCTTGTATTGCAAAAAAACCTTCGGATGCATTGTATATTTCGTAGTACTTAAAATCCTTTTTAGGTAAAATGGATTTGTATTGATCAACATAAGGTGTAAAACTTACACCTCCATGAAAATAGACCTCAAGATTTGGCCAAATCTCAAGAAGATTTTTTTTGCCCGTAGTTTCCAGAACGTTATTTAATAATACGAGCATCCATGAAGGAACCCCTGTTAAACTTGTTACGTTTTCGTTTATAGTTTCATCTACAATAGCTTGCATTTTATGTTCCCAATCGCTCATTAAGGAAACTTTACTGCTTGGAGTACTACTAAATTCTGCCCAAAAAGGCATGTTATCAATTAAAATAGCAGATAAATCTCCAAAAGCGGTTCCGTTTTCCTTGTACAATTCCTTACTGCCTCCTAAACGTAAACTCTTGCCAATAAACATTTGGGAATCTTCATTGTTATTAAGATACATACACAACAAATCTTTACTGGCAGCATAATGGCAATCTTCTAGAGATTCTGGGCTCACAGGAATAAATTTACTTTTCGCATTGGTTGTACCACTAGATTTAGCAAACCATTTTATAGGTGTTGGCCAAAAAATATTATCCTCACCTAATCTTGAACGTTCAATGAGTGGTTGGTAGTCTTCATAAGAACGCACAGGAACACGTTCACTAAATGTCTTGTAATTTTGTATAGATGCAAAATCGTATTGCTTTCCAATTTGAGTATCTTTTGCACTATCTATAAGTGTTAAGAGTAATTCATTTTGAACTTCATTAGGATATTTTAAAAACAAATCAATTTGATGAAATCGTTTTTTTAAAAACCACGAAGCGACAGAATTTACTAAAGGGAATGGCATATATTAGCTATCTTTACAGGAACTAAAGTAACAAAAATATTTGTATGAAGTATCAAGGTGTACTAACAAAAATGCAAACTGAGTTTGGACAACCGATTCAGTATTTTTTAGTATTTGAAAATGACTTTTTAAATATAAATCAACTGCTTAATAAAACAGTAAAAATTAATTTTGTAAAGCACCAATGCCTTAGCTGTGGCTTAGACAAGCCCATTTATAGACAAGGTTTTTGTAAAAGCTGTTTTTACGAAGTCCCACAAGCAGCCGATTGGATTATGCGTCCAGAGCTTAGTACAGCGCATCTTGATAAAGAGGACAGAGACTTAGAATATGAAAAAAAAGTACAACTACAACCGCATATTGTGTATTTGGCAAATTCTAGTAATGTAAAAGTAGGGGTTACTAGAAAAAATCAAGTGCCAACGCGTTGGATAGACCAAGGTGCCCACGAAGCTATTGAAATTGTTGAAGTACCTAATCGTTATTTAGCTGGAGTTACCGAGGTTGCTCTAAAAGAGCATGTAGCCGATAAGACCAATTGGCGTAAAATGCTTAAAAATGAGATTGAAGATGAAAATCTTATAGAATGGAGAGAACGATTGAAATTGTATATTCCAAATGAGGCCAAAGATTATTTTATAGAAAACAACAAAGAAACCCATTTAGATTTTCCTGTACTGCAATATCCAGAAAAACCGAAGAGCTTAAATATTGAAAAGACACAAGAGTATATTGGAAAATTAGTTGGTGTAAAAGGACAATACTTAATTTTTGAAGACGAAACTGTTTTTAATGTTCGTGCCAACGAAGGGCTTGTAGTGTCTATTACATTACCTGTTTAAAAAGCATATAATTTTACAGCTTGAATTAATCCGATAAAAATTAAAAGCACCCCTGTAACTTTGTTCAGAATTAGGGATATATTCTGTACTCTATGTTTTAGTAATAAGCTAAACCGGCTATATAGATATAGCGTAAGGATTTTTCCAAGATAGATTCCAAAAAAGAATAAAAATAAGACAGATAATGACGAGTGCAATGATAACATTAAGTTATTATCATTAATCATTCCTATGGCAACAATCCAATAGATAAGTACAGGAGGGTTTAGAATGCCTAGAAAAAAACCAGTTATATATTTTGATTGCATTAATTTTCTATTTTTTGGTTTTTTTTGAGTCTGTTTTTTAAAGAATAAAAAAGCGCCAATAGCTAATAATAAAATAACAACAGTTACTTGAAT
>JAADHG010000309.1 GCA_013151975.1 Chlorobiota bacterium
GTGAAGAAAGTGATGCACATGCACATCATAGTCCAGTACATCACTCATTGTCGAAAATTGAATTACCAAGTATTTTATTCTTTTTAGGAATATTACTCGCCGTTGCTGCTTTAGAATCTCTTGGTATACTCTTTGATTTTGCGGGTGTTTTGCAAGAAAACATGCCTATGCTGGGTACAGAAATAGAACCGATTCAAGGTTATGAGAGTGTATCGGATTTGGTAATTTTGTTATTAGGTGTTGCTTCGGCGGTTATAGATAATGTTCCGTTAGTTGCCGCTAGTTTAGGGATGTTTAGGGAGCCAATTGATAATGAATTATGGCATTTTATTGCTTTTTCAGCAGGAACAGGAGGAAGTATGTTAATCATCGGTTCGGCTGCAGGAGTTGTAGCTATGGGCATGGAAAAAATTAACTTTTTCTGGTATTTTAAAAAGATTTCTTGGCTGGCACTTATCGGGTTTTTAGCAGGATCGTTAACGTTCTTTTTTACCAGAACATTATTCTAAGATACTTTATTTAAAAATCAATCGTTTATTATTCAAAATCTAATATAACTTAAACCAATAACATGATTAACTTGTTAATTGTAAATGCTGTTCAAGATGGAACAGAATTAATTACAGATGGAGAATCTGTAGAAAAAACGCTTTCCATAATAGAGCTTATTAAAAGCGGAGGGTCTGCAGGACAAATTATCATTCTAATATTATTTGTCTTATTAATAGTAGCAAGTTATATTTATTTTGAACGTTTGTTTGCTATTAAAGCCGCGTCTAAAGTAGATTCAAATTTTATGAATCAAATTAAAGAGCATGTCTCTAATGGCAAGATTGATTCTGCACAAGTATTATGTGCACAAGTAAACTCTCCTGTATCTCGATTAATAAGTAAAGGAATTTCCAGAATAGGAAAGCCTTTAGAAGATATTAATACTGCTATAGAAAATGCTGGTAAATTAGAAGTTTACGGATTAGAAAAAAACGTAAGCGTGCTTGCAACTATTTCTGGAGCAGCTCCTATGATAGGGTTTCTTGGAACAGTTATAGGTATGATATTAGCGATTTTTGAACTCGCAAATGCTGGTGGTCAAATAGATATTGAATTACTATCCAACGGTTTATATACCGCAATGACTACCACTGTTGCAGGATTAATAGTTGGGATTGTTGCATATATTGCTTATAATCATTTGGTAGGAAGAACCAATAAAGTAATCCACTTAATGGAAGCGAATTCAGTAGAATTTTTAGACCTTCTTAACGAACCTATATAGTATGGATCTTAGAGGAAGAAATAAAGTTACACCAGAATTCAATATGTCGTCAATGACCGATATTGTATTTCTGTTATTAATATTTTTTATGCTGGCGTCCACTTTAGTTTCAGTAAATGCAATCGATATCTTACTACCAAAAGCAAGCGGGATAACGGAAAATAAAAAGTCTGTATCTGTAAGTATAAAAAAAGATTTGTCGTATTATATTGATAAAAAACGTGTAGGGATAAGTGTTTTAGAAAGTGAGTTAATTGCAATGCTATCTAAAGAATCAAAACCTACCATAGTTTTAAGAGCGGAAAAGTCTGTACCAGTTGAAAATGTGGTGAAGGTTATGGATATTGCTAACAGAAATAAGTTTAAGGTCATTTTAGCTGTAAGGCCTAATTAACCTATTTTTAGCCTAAGTATATATTATGAAATATTTTGAGACCAAACATGAGAAAGATTCGGCAAAAATTACCGCATTAATTGCTGTGATTTTGTTGTTGCTTATCTTTATTGCTGGTCCTAAATATATGGATCCACCTTTAGAATATGGCATTGCAGTAAATTTTGGAACCACTGATTTTGGTAGTGGCAGAGTACAACTCAAAAAACCTGTAAGAGCTCAACCCAAAGAAATTAAACAACCACAAAAAATTGAAGAATCTAAACCAGAAACTTCAAAACCACAGGAAACCAAAGAAGAAGTTCTTACTCAAGATAATGCTGAAAGTATAGCTATTAAGAAGAGAGAAGCTGCTGAGAAAAAAAAGAAAGCAGAAGCTGAAGCAAAAGCAAAAAAAGAAGCTGAACGTATTGAACGTATAAAAAGAGAGCAAGATGCTAAAAAGAAACGCCTTGACGATTTAATTGGTGGGATTGGTAAATCTGACGGTACAGAAACTGGAGGCGAAGGTGACGATAACAGAGCAGGAGATAAAGGACAACTCAATGGTGACCCTTATGCGCCAAGTTATTTTGGGACTCCAGGATCTGGAGGAGGAGGTACAGGCTATGGATTACGAGGTCGCGGAAAACCTTCAAAATCTAAAGTCCTTCCAGAATGTGACGAAGAAGGGAGTGTTGTGGTTCAAATTCAGGTAAAGGTAAATAAGCAAGGTAGAGTAGTTGTTGCAGTTCCGGGTAAAAAAGGAACAACAGGCGCATTGTGTTTGTATGATGCGGCTAAAAAAACAGCACTCACATACAAATGGCCAGCCGATTCTAAAGCACCAGCAAAACAAGTAGGCTTTGTGGTTATTAACTTTAGTGTAAGTCAATAATATATGAACTATACGGATACTGTAAATTGGATGTTTCACCAATTACCAATGTATCAAAATAAAGGAAAAGCGGCTTATAAAGCCAATTTGGATAACACCATTTTACTTGCCAAACACCTCAATAATCCTGAAAATAAATTCAAATCTATTCATGTTGCAGGTACCAATGGTAAAGGTTCTACAAGTCACATGATAGCTTCTGTTTTGCAAGAAGCTGGTTATAGCGTTGGCTTATATACTTCACCACATTTAAAAGATTTTAGAGAACGCATTAAAATTGATGGGAACTGTATTAGCAAACAATTTGTAATTCAATTTATAAAACGAAATAAGTTGTTTTTTGAAGCCAATACATTGTCTTTTTTTGAAATGACCGTAGGTTTGGCTTTTGAGTATTTTGCAAAACAAAATGTTGATATTGCTATTATTGAAGTTGGTTTGGGAGGTCGTTTAGATTCTACTAATATTATTTCGCCTGAAGTATCTGTGATTACAAATATTGGTTTGGATCACACTCAGTTTTTGGGTAATACTATTCAAGATATAGCCAAAGAAAAAGGTGGTGTTATTAAACCCAACATTCCTGTGGTTATTGGAGAAACACAAAGTAAAACAAAGTCTCTTTTTATAGACATAGCAAAAGCGCAGAACTCCTCCATTTATTTTGCAGATGCATTAGTGAAAACCAATTTTGAATCTGATTTAAAAGGAACATATCAAACGCACAATATAAAAACAGCAATACAATCCATTTATGAACTAAATAAAAAAGGTTTTCGTGTTTCGGATGCAGATATAGTAAAAGGATTGCAAAATGTTGTAAAGCACACAGGAATCAAAGGGCGTTGGCAAGTATTGCAGAGCAGCCCTAAAGTTATTTGCGATACAGCGCATAATAAAGAAGGGCTTACTTATGTGATGCAACAATTAAAGGAAGAACCGTATAATAAACTGCACATAGTTTTAGGAATGGTAAACGATAAAAATATAGATGGCATTATTGATTTATTCCCAAAAGAAGCAACCTATTATTTTTGCAGGCCAAATATTTTACGCGGACTAGATGCTAATATTTTAAAAGATGTATTTACTAAAAAAGGATATTGTGGAAACGTTTATAATTCGGTTGCCGAAGCACTAGAAAATGCTAAGAAAAAAGCTGACAAAAGTGATATAATTTATATTGGAGGTAGCACTTTTGTAGTAGCTGAAATAATATAGAATTTTATTTAAAAATGTTTGCCAGATTAAAAAACTGACTTATATTTGCAGTCCAATAATTAGGGCGATTAGCTCAGTTGGTTCAGAGCACTTGGTTTACACCCAAGGGGTCAGGGGTTCGAATCCCTTATCGCCCACATCAAACAAAATCCTGATGATTTATCATCAGGATTTTTTGCTTTATTAATCAAGTTATGGGTTATAAAAATTATTGAAGGATGTTCATGTTATAATGTTTAATGATAATTAAAATTAATGACAATCCAATGCCCGTAATAAATGAGTAAAGATTTAGACTTAAAAAATTATTTTTAAATAATTTATAGTAATCATGAATATCTTTGCTTTTGTTCATCATTATTATTAAAGTTAGAATAATTACATCAATAATAGAATAAAAAAAATAATCAGTTTTGAATTCGATAGTGGCTTGGACATATATGTTAACAAATACAAAATAAAGGTAGGTTGTTATTAAAATCCATCCAATTCTATTTTTTATTAGCATTCCAATAACTGGGAATATCAAAAAAAGAATAGGACGATATGAACTATTATTATTTATTGCCCACCAAATTGAGTTTAAGCTAAATTTTTTAAATCCCATCATTTCGTAAAAGAACAGAAATGATTTAGTTCCTTTAAATATGGATAAAACAAAAATTATTAGAAAGAAACCATGTATGAAATGGGTAGTTCTAAATCTATGTTTTTTGATTGTCATTTTTTAAATCAAATTATAATAACTCCAAAACCCGTTCTAAAGCCATACCTCTAGACCCTTTAA
>JAADHG010000288.1:0-1535 GCA_013151975.1 Chlorobiota bacterium
AAATCATATATTTGAGCTGCCCTTTTAACAGGGTTTTTAATGAAATAGGTACCGTAGTTATGCGGATTATTTTTTTCATATGTAAACTAAATAATCGAATACGTATTTAAATACCATTTTTGAAAACAATAATATGTCCATACTCTCATAGAATTATCTTCTTTCCCAGAAAGATGATTTTTTACAAATTTAGTTATCATATCAGGATTGAATATATTTTGCGACTCTAAATATTTAGGTTCAATGTAACTTTCTAGTTCTTTTCTTAAACTCGAACGCAGCCAATCTCCAACTGGCACGCCAAATCCTTGTTTGGATTTTTCAAGAAAATCTTTTGGAAACTCATCTTTAAAGGCTTCTTTTAAAATATGTTTTTTATTCCACCCTTTTAGTAAAAACTCTTCAGGTAAGCTATTTGTATATTCCCAAAGTGATTTATTTAAAAAAGGTGCACGACATTCTAGAGAGTTTAGCATGCTTGTTCTATCAACCTTAACAAGCATATCACCTTCTAGACTTACATGCCTATCCACTTCTCTAAATTCAGTAATAGTTTTTGGTGTATCTATGCCTATATTCTTTTTATAATTATTAAAAATTGAAGTCTCTAGCCTATGAGGTAAAAACAGACTTTCTTTTTCATTATCTGTAAATGCTAATGAAATAATATTCCAATAAAATTCTCCACTATAATCTATTGCCTTTAGCAACCTATTCATTTTAAAGCGTTTCCCTCTTTTATCGTCTTTTGTTTTTAAAAGATTAGGTACAGTATTTAATAAACCTTTATGAACAAACTGAGGTATTATAGATGTATATCTATCATTTAATTTACCCATATAATGCTTGTTATATCCAGCAAAAACTTCATCGCCTCCATCTCCGGTTAATGCCACTTTAACATAGTCACTTGTTTTATTTGAAACCAAATAGGTGGGTAGCGCCGAAGAATCAGCAAAGGGTTCGTCAAAATTTAGAAGAATGTCATCTATGTTGTGTTCTAAATCTGTTTCATCAATAATAAACTCGTGATGATTACTATTAATTAGTTTTGCAACTATTCTAGATTTGTCTGTTTCATCATAAGCAGCTTTTTTAAATCCAATAGAAAAAGTGTCAATTTTTGAATCATTAATATTTGCTAAACACATTGAAACTATTGAAGAGTCTACTCCTCCAGATAAAAAGGTACCTAATGGGACATCTGCAATAGATCTGCTTATAACACTTTCGTTTACCAAATCGTGAATCTTTTGTTTTGCAGTATCAAATGAAATGTCTGTATTATTTTCGACATTAAGCCCACTAATTTTATTAATAGTAATGCTATGAGACATTAAGTCGTATTCTAAATAATGATTCGCTTTTAACTTATGGATATCATCATAAATAGTATAAGGTGCAGGAATATAAGTAAGTCTAAAATAAAGATTCAATCCAGTTGTTGAAATTGATGGGCGCTTTTTAAGTTGTTTAGCTAAAGATTTTAATTCGGAAGCATATACAAATGTATCATCAGTTTGTGTATAATACAA
>JAADHG010000288.1:1559-3917 GCA_013151975.1 Chlorobiota bacterium
AAAAATCTCGGGCAATGAATACTTTATTTTTCGTTTTGTCATGAATGCTAAACGCATACATGCCATCTAATTTCTGAAAGCTTCTTGGGCCTTCTTTTTCATAAAGTTTTAAAATAACTTCAGTGTCGCTGGTTGTATCAAATGTAGTACCTGTATCTTCTAATTGAGACTTTAGCGTTTTGTAATTATAAATTTCGCCATTAAAAACTATAGAAATATTACCGTCTTTAGAGTATATAGGCTGTTTCCCAGTAGTTAAATCTATAATTGATAAGCGGCGCATTGCCATTCCAACAGAAACGGAATCATTATTATAAATATAGACACCATCCTCATCAGGACCTCTATGAATAATCAAATCATTCATAGTCGCAAGCTTTTCAGCCATACTTGAACTATCAACTTTTGAAGAAGTTATAACTCCATTAATACCACACATAAATCGTATTTAGTTATTAGTAAATGTAATTAAGTAGCTATTAATCAGAATTTAGTAAACTATCGCCTTTGGATTTTTCTTCATGTAAATAAATAACAAATAAAAGTGTTATCCAAAACAAAGGGATTCTTAATGTCATATGTACACTTCCAAAAAAGGCAATTATAAATAAGATAACAAAAACTTCTAGTGTCATTTTTTTTGTAAATGACGCAAAGGCGCCTAAATATAGCAATAACCCAATAATTCCATAGCTGAAGAGTATATTAGCCAAAATAGAGTGTAGCTCAATACTTTCATTAAAGCGTTCGTATTCGCCTTCGCCAGCACCAAATAATAAATATTGTGGATTCTCAATAATTCGGCCATACCCTCTACCACCAAAACTTTGGTCACTAGTCAATCCGTTTTTAGAAAACCGCTCAGCATTGTATTCTAACGCTGCAAACTCATGAATTTTTATATCATAGTTATAGTTTATAAAAATAATTCCTATAATAAATACTGTTATTGCAATAATAAAATGCTTTCTTGAATTAAAGATATAGAACAACCAGAACACTATACAACCTAGCAAAGCCGCTCTTGATGCAGAGATAATTATAAACAATGAACTCAAAAGAAATAAAGAAATACTATATATTTCTTTCACTTTTAAAATACGAGCAAGAACATATATAATAATTAAGAGACAAATACCCCAAAGCGCTAATTGGTTAGGGTTGTTAAAAAACATTTGAGTTCTTACGCCTTGGGACTTTATAAAAGGCCATAAAATAGCTTGAATTATCAGTGCTATAGATAATGCTTTTAGCGTAATTAATAAAAAAGATTCCTCTTTTATCTTATTGAAAATAACAAGTGTTAAAAAATAACAATACACATAAAAAATACAATTCTTAATTAAGATGAAGTCTCCTAAAATGAGCATCCAGACAGTATTCAATATAAGTGCATAGACTATAAATAAAAATAAATTTTTAGTAAACCTATTAGTGCTTATACTTGTTACAATTGATTTGAAGTTTACAACAATTAACAAAACACCAAAAATATCAGCTATTTGCGGATTACCCTCTGCAAAAAAATAGAAAGGATATATAATTAAATATATTGCCCAGATATAGTGGCTAAACTTCATATTAAATATGTTTTTGTTTCCTCATGGTTTTAATTAAATAGAAACAGGATAACAATGCTTTTACTGATAAGGCAAATATAATAGTTATAGCACCACCTATATAATGGTATCTAGGTATTAAAATTAAACCTGCTATTAAACCAAGAAATGAGCCTATAATAATTATGTTAGAGTAAAGTTTATCTTTTTTATAAATCATTAAGCCATTAACGCCAAAAGCAGAAATCATTGATGCTAAGAATGGACTAGGACTTAAATATTTTACAACTCGTATTATTTCAACAGATTCGCTATGGCGATCCATTCTATTAAGCCATAAATTAATTAATACATCAGCAAAGAAATACATAGATAGAGATAGTAAAATACCAAATGCGATAAACACATACCGTGTTGTGTTAATTGCTGATTTGTTTCTGTTTAGAAACGGGTATAAAACACTTGTCATAATTGTATTAACAACGCCAAAAGCACCAGAAACTTTAGAACCTATTTGCATAAAACCAACATGGCTAGGAACACCAAAAATTCCTACTAAAAAAATAGAAGTATTGTGGTAAATAGTAGGCGAGATTAATGTTAAGAAAGAACTCCAAGCTTCTTTTATTGTTTGCTTTACTTCATGAAATTTAGCAAATCTAAATCGTATTCCAAATTGTTTATAGATAATAATTTGTGCTATAATGCCAGACACAATATAACCCGTAGCATGATATAAGGAAATATAAATATAATCAGACTCTTCTTTAATCAAAACAAAACATAAAATTGCAAATGC
>JAADHG010000082.1 GCA_013151975.1 Chlorobiota bacterium
GTTGTAAATTAAAACTTTTCCATTACCTAATTTGTCAAGTTCAATTTTTTCCATATTAGTTTTGACAAAATTATATTCAGAGCTTATTGGTTTTCCAAAGCCTAGTGCTTCTAGTTTTCCCATTTGTGTAGCAGCATCACCAACTACTAAATAATTCATTGTATTAACATTTAAGTATTTTTCGGTGAGCTTTTTAATATCTGCAACGGTCATATTTTTTACAATAGCTTCACGTTGCTTTGCATAGTCATCAGGAAGGTTGTAATTACTAATATTGCTAAGCATTCTTAATTTAGAGCGCATGGTTTCAAACGCTCTAGCATTGCTTTTAATCAAGAAGCCTTTAGTCACCTCTAAATCGTTCTCGTTATAATTTTTACCATATTGAGATACGATGTCTTTAATCAAACTCGCAGATTCTAGAGTTACGTTGCTTCGCACACTACTAGATATGGTAAAAGAACCTTTATTTGTTGTACCAGAAAAACCAGACCGAATACCATAGGTATAACCTTTGCCTTCTCGTAATTGTTGTGTGAGTTGAGACGCAAAACCACCACCTCCAAGACGATAATTCATTATCTGTACTTTGTAAAAATCGGCGTTGGTTGCTGAGAGTGCAGGATACCCAAATCGGATTACCGATTGTTTGGCTCCAGGAACATCGTAAAAATACACCTTAGAATTTTCTGGTGCTGTAGGGGTTACGAGTTCAGGAAATGTAACCTCTTTAGCTTCCCAATTAGTGTTTAAGCTCGCTAAAGAATTGCTTACGCTTTGTTGCGAAATATCTCCAACAACATTAAAATTTGTAACCGTTGGCGATATATAATGTTGGTAATAGTTTTGCAAATCCTCAATAGTTATGGTATTAACAGATGCAGTTGTGCCTATATTATTATGAGACAAAATATGGTTTTCTCCATAAATAAGTTTTGCATACGCATTTGATGCAATACTATTTGGATTTCCTTTTTGGCGCTGAATTCGGCTCAATGTACTTTGCTTTAATAACTCAAATTCTTTAAGATCCCAACGAGGCTCTAATAAAATTTCTGTCACAAGCTGCATCGTAGCATTGTAGTTTTTTGCTAAAGTGTTTCCGGAAATAACAATAGATTCATCTGTTGAATTGGCATTAATTGTTGCTCCTAAACTTTCAATGGCATCCAGTTGTTGTGGTGTTTTGTTTTTTGTGCCTTTGGTTAGCATTTCGGCTAATAAGTTTGAAACCCCTATTTTATTGGTGTCTTCTAAAAGCATTCCGCCTTTAATTTGTATTCTAAATTGTACTAAGGGCACTTCATTATTTTCAATACCAAACAAATGTAAACCTGACGATAATGTTTCTTTCCAAACTTCAGGAACTTTTACATCTGGACTTTCGCCGTAAGGCGGCTCAACCGAGCGATCAAAACTTGATGGTGTTTTTTCGTAAGTGGCAGCAATACTTGCATCAAAAGTATCTTCGGCACCTTCTACTATTTTTTCTTCGACTACTTGCGCCAATTTAGAATCTTGTAAAGCCAAATTTGTAGCACCTTTAGGCACAAAACTAGTCGCTATATAATTCTGATTTTTTATATAAGCGTTATAAACCCTCATAACATCATCGGTTGTAACAGCTAAAATATGTTTCACATCCTCATTAATAAACCCAGGGTCACCAGCAAAAATTTCATATTGTGCTAACTGAAAGCCTTTGCCTAAAACACTAGACAAACCATTATAAAAACTAGTTTCTTGTCCAGCTTTAATACGGTCTAAATCTTTTTGTGAGATCCCTTCGGCTTCAAATTTTGCAAAAGCAGTATTTATAGCACTTTGTACATTGTCTAAATCGGTATTATTGAAAGCGGTAACTTGTAACATAAACTGACCTGCAATTTCAGAACCATATTGAAACATGGTAACAGCATCGGTTAATTGATGCTCTTCTACCAAAACTTTGTATAAAGGCGCACCTTTACCTTCCGATAAATAACTGGATAATACCTCTAAAGCATAAGCATCTGGATGGTATTGATAAACTGATGGCCATGTTAGAGTAAGTTGTGGTAAACGAGCAAAGTTGTCTTCGTAGTACAATTTTTTAGTTTCCGAAAGCTGGACAGGTTGTTTTTTCATTTTAGGAATGTCTTCGCCACGTTGTATCTCGTTAAAATATTTTTCTACCCAGGCTTTAGCTTGTGCGGTATCAAAATCGCCAGCAATAGTAAGCGTTACATTATTTGGCACATACCAACGATTATAAAAGTCTTTGACATCTTGAAGTGTTGCATTTTGTAAATCTTCAAGCGAACCAATAACTTCCCAATTGTAGGGATGATTTTCAGGATAAAGGTTTTTGTCAATTACATAAAACGTATGTCCATAAGGACGATTATCTATGCTTTGTCTTTTTTCATTTTTAACCACTTGCTTTTCTTTGGCAAGTACGGGTTCGGTAACGGTATTTATAAAGAATCCTAATTTATCAGCTTCGGCCCAAATCATTTTCTCTAAGGCATCTTTGGGTACTGTTTGAAAGTAATTGGTACGGTCTCTACTTGTAGAACCATTTGCACCAGAACCACCAATGCGTGCACTCATTTTATCAAGCCCGCCTTTTCCTAAATTTTCAGATTCTAAAAACAATAAATGCTCAAATAAATGTGCAAATCCGGTTCGACCCGCAACTTCTCTGGCGGAACCTACATGACTGGTTAATGCGACTGCAACTACAGGATCTGAACGGTCTATATGAAAGATGACTTGTAACCCATTATCTAAAGTAAAGGTTTCAAAATCAACTTTAAATTCGGTCGTGTCATTAGCATTGTCACTATCTTTTTTACACGAGATTAGTGTTATAAAAAGAATGACAAATAAGTATTTAATTTTAAGTAGTTTCATCTTCTAAAATTTGAATTTTATAACTCGAAAGCATTATTATTTACAAAGAAAATAGCGTTGACTAAAAACAGTTTACCATTTTCCCAAAAGCTTCTAAACATAGTATTATCAACCATATAAATAACACTACCTTTTCCTATTCTATCTTCTCCAAAAATAAGTGTATTACTCATTTTTTTCATAGCTTCACTTCCAGCAAAACCAGACATTTTTATTGGGTTATCGCCAATATATGCCACATTATAACCACCATCTAATAAGCTGTATGTAGTACTCCCAAGTTTAAGTGTAGAATAGGTGTTTGCATACCCAAAAGCCATAGGATGTGTGTTATCTACTTTGGTTTTAAATATAGCACCTGTTATCCTATACTTAGCTTTTTCACGTTCTCTGTCTGCATAAGGAATAAGATTGTTCTCTTCTTCATCTTCGTCTTCATCGTCACTTTTATTATATTTTAAACTAAAACCTTCTTTGTCAGCAAAAGCGCTTAAGGCTCTATCTATAGCAATGACTTTTCCGCCATCTTTAACCCAAGATTTTAATTCCTTGAGTGCATCTTCATCTAAAGTGTTTCGGTAATTACCGCTAGGCATAATAAGGATATTATATTTTGAAAGGTTAACATATTTTAAATGTTCCGTATTTATAGATGTTACAGGATAATGCAATTGCTGTTCAAAGAAATGCCATAATGCACCATAATTTAAAGAAGATGTACCTTTTCCTGAAAGTATAGCTATTTTTTGTTTATTAATAAGTTTGACATCTGGTGAACCAAAATCAGGGCCAGATTTTGAAAATCCTGAAGCTACTGCATTGAGTTTCCGATTGTATTTGTTAGCAGTATTTAGTAGAAGATTATCCAGATTATCAACTTTTTTATTATCACCTCTAACAATTATTAGTGAGCCACGATTATAGTTTTGACCGTCAGTATTTAAAGGTTTTTCGGTAAAACGTACTTTAATATTTTGTTTTAATAAATCGACTAAAAATTCAGCATCTTTTAAGTTGTCCCAACGTACAATATATCCTGTAGCATTTACATTAATAGTATTTGATACTTTATGAGAAGTTGCTGTATTTGATGTAACTAAACTTGTTGAAGCCACTGTTTTTAAACCGTAGGCATAAGGTAAACTCCAAGCTGTTATATCGTAAGTTAAAGAATCACTTAACTTAGTATTTGCTTCAAACAACACTTTTACCATTTTACCTTTGGGCTGATTGGTACTTACTACCAAATCATTAGTGGTTGTATTCATGCTTCCATAGGTTTTAGAAGCGTATTTGAAACCAGTAACTTTACCTTTATTAGCATTACC
This sequence comes from Chlorobiota bacterium, assembly GCA_013151975.1. Taxonomy (GTDB): domain Bacteria; phylum Bacteroidota; class Bacteroidia; order Flavobacteriales; family Flavobacteriaceae; genus JAADHG01. The sequence goes on from JAADHG010000082.1 coordinate 4,224, forward strand.
ATATTTAATTTCATGTTTATCTAATAAAGATTTTAAAGCTTCAATTTTATCGGCATCACCTTGTAAAACATAACTTTTGTATTTTAATGTAGAGGTATTAAAAAAGTTCTTAAACTCAGTATTTAATTTTGAAGCATTTTTTGAAGAGATTTCAACGGTCGATAACCCTGTTGTGGTATGATGTGCCACACGATCTACCAAAGTTAAAATATCACCTTCATCATTTAAAACACCTAATCCACCACGACTATGACCACCTTGTTCGTAGGTCATGCCTATAGCACCCATATACGTTGGGTAAGTGTCACCATAGCTTGGGTAAAATAAATCGAAACGTTCGCGCGTAAAATAGAGCCATCCGTTTTTGTCAAAATAGGCAGCATGGTTTTTTCCTATTAGTACTTGAAAATCACGTTGCCAATCGCTAATAATTTCATGAAAAGGTTCGGCTGCAGGTGCAAAATAATAAGGTTCGTTAATGCCTTGCTCATGAAAATCTACATGAACATGCGGCATCCATTTGTTATATATTTTCAATCTAGATTGAGTTTCTATTTGACTTGCCCAAGCCCAATCTCTATTTAAATCAAATAGGTAATGATTAGGTCTTCCTCCAGGCCAAGGCTCATTATGTTCACTGGCTTGTTGATCAATGTTATAAGGTGTACTTTTGGTTTCATTAAACCAATTAACATAACGATCGCGTCCGTCAGGGTTTATACAAGGATCTATTATTACTACGGTGTTCTTTAACCAATCTTGTTTTTGTGTGAGTAGTGTGTATAATGTTTTCATTGATGCTTCGGTACTTGAGGCTTCATTACCATGTACATTATAACTTAACCAAACAATGGCAATATCACTAGTAGTAGATGTACCATTTAAAATCCTAGCTTTTTTTAGATTATTTTCTCTAATTGTCTCGAGATTTCTCATATTTTCTTCGGAAGAAATATAGGTCACATAAAGTGGTCTGTGTTCGTAAGTTTCTCCATATTTTTCCAGTTTTACTTGGTCAGATATTTGAGACTCTACATATTTAAAATATTCTATAACACGATGATGTCTAGTAAATTGTGTGCCCAATTCATAGCCTAGAAAATTACTTGGCGATTGAATTTGTTGAGCCATTGCAAAGGAAACGGAGCATACAACGACTAACAGAATTTGATAAATTTTTTGCATTTTAGGTGGTTTAAGTTTTAAAGTGACAATAAATATATGAAGCAGAAACGAACATTAACATATTTAAACATTTTTTTTAGAAAACTTTAGCGTTTATAGAAAGGCTAAAAATTTTAGTGTTTTTTTAACCAAATCAAAAATATCAAATAGATTAAAGAGCATTATATTTACACAAGAATTGAAAGCTAACTATGCCAACAGACTGTATTCCGTTTAGAGACACCAACTATTTTTCTGCGTTGATATGTGATTACCTTGATGAACATCAAGAGTTGAGGCCATTTTACAATCGTTTTCCAAACCTTGAAAATTTTAAATCTCAAATTGACGAGAAATGTCATTCTGAACTTGTTTCAGAATCTCATAGAACAATTCTAGCAAATGCTTTAAAAAACCAATACCAAAATGTAAATGCGTCAACATTAACTTTAAGTAATATTGAAGCCTTAAAGCAGGAAAATACATTTACAATTACCACAGGGCATCAGCTCAATTTGTTTACAGGACCGTTGTATTTTTTGTATAAAATTATTTCAGCAATAAAACTTGCCAAAGAATTAAAAGCAACATATCCTGAATATAATTTTGTGCCCATATATTGGATGGCTACTGAAGATCATGATTTTGATGAGATTAATTATTTCAACTTTAAAGGGAAAAAAGTACAGTGGACAAGAACATCAAGTGGAGCTGTTGGTGAATTAAATACGAAAGGACTAGACCACGTTTTCGAAATATTTTCGAAGGAATTAGGACAAGGTGAAAATGCGGAGGTTCTTAGAAGTTTATTTAAGAATGCATATTTAGAACATGAAAATTTAGCTGAGGCAACACGTTTCATAGCAAATGCTTTATTTAAAGATTATGGTTTAGTAATTATTGATGCAAACGCACGAGAATTAAAACGTCTTTTTATTCCTTATATAGAGAAGGAATTGATTGAACAGGTTTCTTACAATACAGTTGAAAAAACTAATCAGCAATTGCAGGCTAGCAATTATAAAATTCAAGTAAATCCAAGAGAAATTAATCTGTTCTATTTAACTAAAGGACTTCGTGAGCGTATTGTTAAAAAAGAAGGGAATTACTTTGTAAATGACACTGATATTTCGTGGACTAAAGAAGAGATATTAAAAGAAGTCAACGAGAAGCCAGAGTGCTTTTCGCCAAATGTAATAATGCGTCCATTATATCAGGAAGTTATTTTACCCAATCTTTGTTATATTGGTGGTGGTGGAGAACTCGCTTATTGGTTTGAGTTAAAGATGTATTTTGAAGCAGTAAATGTAACATTTCCAATACTGTTATTACGAAATTCAGTGTTGATTAAAACTGAAAAGCAAACCTTGAAATTAGAAAAGTTGGGATTGACCTTAGACGATATGTTTTTAAAACAACCCGATTTAGTTAACCAACAAGTAAAAAAACTTTCAAGTATTGATATAGATTTTTCTAAGCAGAAAGAATTTTTAAAGACACAGTTTGAAGATTTATATCAACTTGCTGAAAAAACAGATAAATCTTTCCTTGGTGCAGTCGCAGCTCAAGAGAAAAAACAATTGAAAGGTTTATCACATTTAGAAAAGCGATTATTAAAGGCACAAAAGCGTAAGCTGAGAGATGAAATAACTAGAATAACGAATCTTCAAGATCAATTATTTCCAGGACAGAGTCTTCAAGAAAGAAACTTAAATTTTTCTGAACTTTATCTTGAGTTTGGAGACCAATTAATCCAACAGTTAGTATTAAATTTGCAACCTCTAAAAGGAGAGTTTTTAATACTAAACCTGTAAAGAATGCATAAGATAGATATCGAATTAGTTGAAATGACCATGGACGTCATGAAGTATGCTATTGATAGAATTTCATCTACAAAAAATAAAATAGGAAAACCAAAAAAAGCAGAGGAGTTAAAAGCATTAGTTGGAGAAACCATAACTAAAGAAGGTATAGGAGGCGAGGTAGCATTTAAGTTATGGAAAAAGCATTTGGCTAAAGCTAATGTGCCTGTAGATCATCCACGTAATTTAGCTTTTGTGCCAGCATCACCTACCAGAGCTGCTATTATGTTCGACCTGGTTACATCTGTATCAAGTATTCATGGCGCGTATTGGATGGAAGGCGCAGGAGGTATTTTTTGTGAAAATGAAGCTATGAAATGGATTGTATCTTTAACAGGATTGCCAGAAGGTGCTTTTGGTGTATTCACAAGCGGAGGTACTGCGGCAAACTTATCTGCATTAGTTACTGCAAGAGAGTATTGGAGAAGTTTAGACAATCAAAATAAAGTTGAAAAAGGACTAATTATCACCTCTATTGGGGCGCATTCTTCAATAAAAGCGATGGCAAAAGTAGCAGATGTAGATATTTTATTGGTCGATACCGAAGATTGTTTAGAAGCAGATGCTCTAAAAAGTGTCATTGCAGGATTAACAACGCATCAACGGCAACGCTTATTTGCTGTAGTTGCAACAGGTGGAACTACAAATGCAGGAATAATTGATGATTTAGATGGCATTGCAACCGTTTGCCAACAGGAGCAGTTATGGTTCCATGTAGATGCCGCTTATGGTGGAGGTGCTTTGGTTGCCGATTCTGTGCGACATTTATTTAATGGTATTGAAAAGGCAGATAGCATTACTATAGATCCACATAAATGGATGTTTTCGCCTTACGATTGTGGAGCTGTTATCTATAAGAAGCCAGAATTGGCAAAAAAAGCACATTCGCAAGAAGGATCCTATCTTGACATTTTTAAAGATGAAGGCGCACATGGATTCAACCCAACCGATTATCAGATACAATTAACGCGTCGTGTTAGAGGTTTGCCTTTATGGTTTTCTTTGGCAACGCACGGAACGGACAGATATAAAGCTGCTGTTGAGCGAGGTCTTGAATTAGCGCAAATTGCTGGTAGAATGATTGAAGAAAACCCAAATGTAGAATTGGTGAGACCACCAAGTTTATCCTGTGTTTTATTCCGAAGAAAAGGATGGCAACCAGAAGATTATACGCATTGGACCTATGAAAACCATAACAAAGGATTTGCTTTAGTAACGCCAACAAAATGGAAAAAAGGAGATACTTTTGAGACTGTTTCTCGTTTTTGCTTTATCAATCCAGATACTACCGAAAACGATATCCAGATGATATTAGATACCATGTAATAATTTATTAAAAAAATCTACAATCATAAATCGTTAATCAAAAATCATTTCTATTTTTGCACATGCAACACGACAAGGTATTAATTTTAGACTTCGGATCGCAATATACACAGCTTATTGCTCGTCGAGTTAGAGAACTCAACATTTATTCCGAAATACATCCATTCAACAAAATTCCGAAAAACATTCAAGAGTATAAAGCAGTAATACTTTCGGGTAGTCCATTTTCGGTAAGAGGCGAGGAAGCATTACATCCAGATTTATCAGAAATAAAAGGTAAAAAACCACTTTTAGGAGTGTGTTATGGTGCGCAATATTTAGCACATTTTTCAGGCGGAAATGTAGCACCTTCTAATACCAGAGAATATGGTAGAGCAAACCTATCATTTATCAAAGCGGATGAAGCTTTTTTTGCAAATATTTCTGAAGATTCTCAAGTGTGGATGAGCCATAGTGATACTATACAAGAGCTGCCAACACATGGTGTATTATTGGCAAGTACAAGCGATGTTAAAAACGCAGCTTATAAAATTGAAGGAGAAACAACTTATGCTATTCAGTTTCATCCGGAAGTATATCATACAAAAGATGGCAGTCTTTTACTAGAAAATTTTTTAGTACACATAGCACAGGTAACTCCCGACTGGACACCAGATTCTTTTGTTGAAGAAACCGTCGCTGATTTAAAAGCACAATTAGGAAATGATAAAGTGGTGTTGGGTTTATCAGGTGGCGTAGATTCTACAGTAGCCGCAGTATTACTGCATAAAGCTATTGGAAAAAACCTGTACTGTATATTTGTGAATAATGGATTGCTTCGTAAAAATGAGTTTGAAAGTGTTTTAACCCAATACGAAGGTATGGGACTTAATGTAAAAGGGGTAGATGCTTCGGCACGCTTTTTGGATGCTCTAGCAGGAGAAAGCGATCCTGAAAAAAAGCGTAAAGCCATTGGTCGCGCGTTCATTGAAGTTTTTGATAATGAAGCACATCATATTGAAGATGTAAAGTGGTTGGCACAAGGCACTATTTATCCAGATGTAATTGAAAGTATATCGGCAACTGGAGGGCCAAGTGCTACTATTAAAAGTCATCACAATGTGGGAGGCTTACCAGATTTTATGAAACTTAAAGTAGTAGAGCCGCTAAAAACTATATTTAAAGATGAGGTAAGACGTGTTGGTGCTTCTTTAGGTATTGACGCCGAACTTTTAGGTCGTCATCCGTTTCCTGGACCAGGTTTAGCAATCCGAATTTTAGGAGATGTTACACCAGAAAAAGTTCGTATTTTGCAAGAGGTAGATGCTATTTTTATCAATGGTTTAAAAGCATGGAATTTATACGATAAAGTATGGCAAGCAGGAGCGATGTTATTACCAGTAAATAGTGTAGGTGTTATGGGAGATGAGCGTACCTACGAAAAATGTGTGGCACTAAGAGCTGTAGAAAGTACAGATGGTATGACTGCCGATTGGGTAAATTTACCATATGCCTTTTTGCAAAAAACATCAAACGATATAATAAATAAAGTTAAAGGCGTTAATAGAGTAGTGTACGATATTAGCTCTAAACCACCAGCAACAATAGAGTGGGAATAAATTCCTGCGAATGCAGGAATCTTTAATTCAAAATGTATCGTATATAAATCAATGCAAAGCATTGAAATTCTCAAGGTGCAGAATAGATGCATAAAAGCTCCGAGATTCAGGAGGACGGAGTTCGACGCGGAGTTTTGAAATCGGTTTTTATTCTGATAAATATTCAGAATAAAAAATTCCTCGGCTTGAGTGTCTTTTTTTGATTCGTTTTTTGGACAAGCAAAAAAGGAATGATAAGAAAACAGAGAATATTATGAAGAAATTTTTAATCAGTTTAAGTTTTATAGGTCTATTTAGCATCAATGCTATTGCACAAGACTATAAGACGCATAAAGTAAAATTAGGAGAAACCATTGAGAGTATTGCCAAAACCTATATGGTGACACCTTACGATATTTATGCACTTAACCCTGATGCAAAAACGAGTCTTCAACCAGATATGGTGTTAATCATTCCAAGGTCTAAGATTTTAGATACGCAAGTACAAACTCAAACCACAAAACTTTTAAGCTACAAAACACATAAAGTAAAACGCAAAGAAACACTTTATAGCATTAGTAAAAAGTACAATATTACTATTAACGATATCAAGAAACATAATAACAGGTTGTATTCTGAAAGTTTACGAAAAGGCGATAAAATTAATATCCCACAATATAGCAATGCAACAACAACTACCAGTTTAGAAAATACCATTAAAACCTACCAAGTACTTCCTAAAGAAGGCAAATGGCGTGTTGCATATAAATTTGGAATTACTGTTGACGAACTTGAAAAATTAAACCCAACATTAAAAGACACACTGCAAATAGGAGACATTATTAATGTGCCAAATATTGCAAATAATGAAGAGAAAATTATCGATGATGAGTTTGGTTATTATACCGTTGTCCCTAGAGAAGGCTTTTTAGCTCTAGAACGTAAATTAGGATTAACACAAGACGAGATTGAAGCCTTAAACCCAGAATTGATTGACAACGGATTGAAAGCAGGAATGATTATTAAGGTGCCAAAAGATGTTACTAATAATAGTGGAGATAGTAATGTGCAACGTTCTGTTTTAATGGATAAGTTAGTCAATTTTAGCACTAAAAATATTGCTGTAATGTTACCTTTTAGATTGAATAGAGTAGATATGGATTCTATTCAAGAAGTTAAGGATATGTTGCGTAAAGAAGGGCTTTTAAACATTTCTTTAGACTTTCATACAGGTGTTTTAATGGCATTAGATTCTGCAAAACAGTTAGGGATTTCTACCAAGTTAGATGTGTACGATACCAAGGCAAGAATAACCGAAGTGTCTCATATTCTTAACGACAATGATTTTTCTGAATATGATGCTGTTATAGGTCCTTTTATGGCAGATTGCTTTAATCGTACAGCATCGATGTTGCGATTAGAAAATGTACCAATGGTATCTCCTGTTTCTATTCCTAGTCATTTATACCGCAATGTATTTCAAACCATTCCATCTAATGAGTTGCTGCTTAAAAAAATTGTGGCATTTGTAAAGCAAGACTCAATACCAAGTCGTATTATTATCATTTCTGATGAAAAGCATAGAAAGGTTAGTAATACACTAAAACGAGAATTTAGTTTAGCAAAACAAATTTTTTCCAGAACAGATGAAGAAACGGGGAAGGATGCCTATTACATCCTAAAAGAAGATATTGAAGAAGAATTGCTAGATGGTCGCACCATAGTATTTCTGGAAACTAAAGATGAAGGTTTTGTATCAAATGTAGTAAGTATGCTTAACGGGTTTAATGGCATTGATGAAGAGTTGGAAATAGAGCGTGAAATTATTTTAATGACCACCAACAAGAACAAAGCTTTTGATGGCGAAAATGTATCTAATAATTATGCCTTATCTAATTTAAAATTTCATTATCCATCACCTAATAAGCCGTATGATAATGAACAATCAAACAGTTTTGTAACCCGCTATAAAAAGCAATGGAATACCACACCAAACAGGTATGCTATAAGAGGTTTCGATCTCACTATGGATGTGCTATTGCGTTTGGCTACAGCAGATAACTTGTACGATGCTTCCACCAATGATATTGAAACCGAATACGTAGAAAACAAATTTCGCTATTCTAAAAAAATGTTTGGTGGGTATTATAACGAAGCCGTTTATATTGTAAAATATGACGATCTAAAAATTGTTGAGGTTATAAGCAATAATAACAATATTGATTAGTTAAAACCGTTTTCCTCTAAGAAGATTTCACTTCGTTTAATAGCTATATATGTACAAGTTTTTAATAGCAACTTTTTTAATATTTTTTATCTCTAAAGATAGTTCAACATTAAGTTGGAACCATGACTATAGATTGGAGTGGAGCGATTTTAAAGGCGTGCCAACACAAGGCACAACTACTGTGGCAGTTACCGCTTCAGGCATTTCATTTAGTTTTTCTATAAGAACGACTAATACCAGACTTTTAAACTACAACTACAGCGTAAAAGCTCACTTTTATCCAGAACAATCATGGTATATAAAAGAAAGAGCAACATCTAATGTTTTAAACCACGAACGCTTACATTTTGATATTACCGAGTTGTTTGCTCGTAAGTTTAGGCAACGTATTGAAAGCACTAATTTTACAATGGATATTAATGCCCAAATGGAAGCCATTCATAAAGAGATTCAAGAGGAATTAAAAGCCACGCAACACCGTTATGATGCCGAAACTAGTAATTCTCAAGATATTCAGATTCAAAACGATTGGCAAACAAAAGTTATATTGCAACTTAACGAACTGGCACATTATAGCTCATAATTTTGGAAGACTCAAAAAGCAAACAATTTTTAATAAAACTCGCTCAAACCAAAATGCCTTATGGTAAGTACAAAGGGAGGTTTATGATAGATTTACCTGAGTATTATATAGTTTGGTATCGCAACAAAGGCTTCCCAAAAGGTCAAATAGGTGAGATGCTGGCAACGGTTTATGAGCTTAAATTAAATGGGTTAGAAGATTTAGTGCGAAATATACAAAAGCAACTATTTAAATAATCAAACTTGTATTTCCCATGTGTCACACTAAGATGTCACATTGAGCGTGTCACATTGAGCGTGTCACATTGAGCGCAGTCGAAATGCAGTCGAAATGCAGTCGAGGTAAAAACGAAAATTTATCTTACTCTACTTTATTGGATTCCGTATCATACTTTAACTTTGTTTAATATCAAGAAGTCTGCTCTATAAAATACATTCATGTCAGTTCGAGTGCCAAATCTTTGATTTGGTGTATCGAAAACAAATGAATGTATCACTAATCTCAAAACAAATTTAGCTTTTTAGCTTCTAAAATTTTGGTAATACGTTCTCCGAAATAGACGTCGTAGGCCATAAGTGTTTAATTGTATGAGTTGAATTTAAAGTATTAAAAGAAGCTTTAGCTATTACAAAATTTGGAAAACCTTATGATGAGGGTTTTGTATCGAAATTAAACTAGAAAGACTTATTTTTTAACTCAGTTATTTGTTAGGTTTCTTTTCTTTTAAATACTCTATCTAACTCATCAGTTAATAATGTGCCTTTATGAAAAGAACCTTCACCTGTTAATTGTTGTGTAATTGGTGAATATGAATTAAAATTAAAATCATAATCTAAATCTTTACACCAATAGCTAACTTGAACGCAATAATCTTCTCCAAAATTATGTTGGACTTTAAATTTTATCGTTACACTAACTACTCTTACCAGTACTCCGCTTGCCTGAGTAGATAGAGAAATTTTATCTCCTAAAGCGTCGGTGAAAGCCTCAAAAGAATGGTCGCTTTCTACTTTGTTAACATTCCACACATCTATTATAAAATTTACTTTATCAGCAGGAATAGGTGCCGTGTTTTGAACAGAAACCTCAATATTATCCCAATAGTCATCTATTCTATTAATATTAATTTTCGCTACTAGTTTAGGTCTTCGTCTTTTATTAAATAATGCCTGAATAATTCCATGAGGTGCTGGTTTAGCTTCTCTTTCAAGGCGTATATAATATTTTCCATCTGCTGAACTTTGATGAGGTGGAATTGAACTTTGTGGAACATCTATTAAAAAAATCCCACCTTTTTCTGTAATGAATTCGACTATACTTAAATCAGTGGGTGTTGGTGTTATGTTTGAGGCTATTTTTTGATAAATCCAATCTTTATTTTTAAACTTTGAGTAAGTTAGATCTCCTTCACAAATTGTGATTTCATTTCTATTCAATTTTTCTCTTCGCTCTCTTGGTGAACCAATAATTAGCAAACCACCTTCAGTATTTAAAAAGGCAGTTATTTCTTTATACAAATCTATAATCTCGACATTACCACTTTTAAATTCTAAAACAGAGGTTTCTTCTTGAGGTGTTGAGAAGAAGCTTTTAATATCTTCCAAAGTAATTTCTTCTTTGTTCTTATTGAAAATATTTAAAATATAGTTTGAATTACTCATTGTTGATTTTCAATTCTTTCCAATTATCACTACCAACCAAAGTTACCATTTTCCCCTACCAATTCATATACGTAATCATACGTACAAAACACACAATTGGTATTTATTAACAATAGCTCATAAATAACTATAAGTATTCTTAAATAACTACATAAATTTTGTAAATTTGTCCGCGTTTAAAAGCGCAACATGACAATAGCAACTAAATATATTTTTGTAACAGGAGGCGTGACCTCGTCACACTAGGTAAAGGCATTATAGCAGCCTCTTTAGCAAAACTACTCCAAGCACAAGGTTACAGAGTAACCATCCAAAAATTAGACCCTTACATTAACATAGACCCGGGAACGCTTAATCCGTATGAACATGGCGAATGTTATGTCACCGATGATGGTGCCGAAACCGATTTGGATTTAGGACATTACGAACGCTTTTTAAATGTACCAACCTCACAAGCCAATAATGTAACTACAGGACGTATTTACCAAAGCGTGATAGATAAAGAACGTCGAGGTGAGTTTTTAGGAAAAACGGTACAGGTAATTCCGCATATTACAGACGAGATTAAACACCGCGTGCAAATTTTAGGGAAGTCGGGTGATTACGATATTGTGATTACCGAAATTGGTGGTACTGTTGGAGATATTGAGTCGCTACCATATATAGAAGCTGTACGACAGTTACAATGGGAATTAGGAGATAATAACGTTATTGTTATTCATTTAACCCTAGTGCCATATTTAAAGGCTGCTGGCGAATTAAAAACAAAACCCACGCAACACAGTGTAAAAACACTCATGGAAAGCGGTGTGCAAGCCAATGTGTTGGTATGTAGAACCGAGCATGAATTAAGTGATGGTATTCGTACCAAATTGGCACGTTTTTGTAATGTAAAACGCGAAGCAGTAATACAATCTATTGATGCGTCAACCATTTACGATGTGCCTAATATGATGTTGGACGAAGGCTTGGATAAAGTGGTGTTAAAACAATTGGAGTTAGAAAGTTCTACTCCCAATCTAACACGATGGAACGCCTTTTTATCACGCCATAAGAATCCAAAAAGCGAGGTTACTATTGGGTTAATAGGAAAGTATGTAGAGTTACAGGATTCGTATAAATCTATTTTAGAATCGTTTATACATGCAGGTGCTGCTAATGAAGTAAAAGTAAACGTAGAGTTTATACATAGCGAATATTTAAACAACGATAACATTAAATTAAAACTGTCACATTTGGATGGGGTTTTGGTAGCTCCAGGTTTTGGAGAGCGTGGTATTGAAGGCAAAATTGAAGCTGTAAAATATGTACGTGAGCAAAATATTCCGTTTTTAGGCATTTGTTTAGGGATGCAAATGGCAGTGATTGACAGTGATTGAGTACTCGCGAAATGTATTGGGTTTAAGTGGTGCCAACTCAACCGAAATGGAAGAAGGAACTGCGCATCCTGTGATTAATTTAATGGAAGCGCAAAAAAACATTATCAATAAAGGAGGAACAATGCGACTAGGAGCTTGGGATTGTGAGATACAGAAAAACAGTATTGCATCGCAGGTGTATAAAGAGCCAAACATAAAAGAGCGTCACCGTCACCGTTATGAATTTAATAACGATTACAAAACACAACTTGAAGCAGCAGGAATGAAAGCTACAGGATTTAATCCTGAAACAGGTTTAGTAGAGATTATTGAAATTCCTGCGCATCCTTGGTTTGTTGGTGTACAATACCACCCAGAATATAAGAGTACTGTATCAAATCCGCATCCATTATTTGTGGCATTTGTAAAAGCAGCACTCAAATATTCTAAGGCAAATAATAGTGTCAGTATGGCATAAAGCGTATATTGGACAGCTTTTTGTTAATCATAGAATTGTTCTCTCCTTTTTAAGGAGAGGTGTCTGAAAGACGGAGTGGTTACAAAAACAGAATGTTTTAAGACGGAATGGTTATTTTTAATCCTGAGATAACCTAAGATTAAAAAATTATGAATAACGAAATTCATAATAGAAAGTATTTAAAAAAGTTCAGAAAAGAACTCAGAAATAATCCAACAAAAGCAGAAACCAAATTATGGCAAGCTTTAAGGAAAAGCCAATTGGATGGTAGAAAATTTAGAAGACAACAAAGTATTGAAAATTTTATAGTTGATTTTTGTTGTCCTAGTGAAAAGTTAATAATAGAAGTTGATGGTGAAGTTCATAACAATTTTGTAAATAATGAATACGATTTTAAAAGAACAGAACGATTAAACAAGCTAGATTATAAAGTAATTCGTTTCACCAACGAAAATATTTTCAAGAACTTAGATTTAGTAATAGAAGCGATAAAACAAGAGTTTAAATAATAACCACCTCTAAATCTCCTCCTTGAAAAGGAGGAGTAAATTATAAATATGGAAGAAAAGAAATTAGACCTGAATTCAATAATAGGTTTTATACTTATAGCAGGAATTTTAGTATATATGCTTTATCAAAACAGGCCAACACCTGAGGAGGTAGAAGCCCAAGAAAAAGCAAAGCAAGAACAAGTTGAAGCCGATAAGAAAGCTGATGAAATTAAAGATGAGTTTGTAGCTACACCTGCCGAATTTTCGGCAGCCTCAGTAACGGATTCTGTGCAACTGGCAACTTTAAAAAATAGAATTGGAGCATTTGCATATTCTGCTTCGCTTGCTTCAGCTCAAGACGAGTTTACAATACTTGAAAATGATGTATTGTATATTAAAGTAAATAATAAAGGGGGTTACTTTTCAGAAGTAAAATTAAAGCAATTTGTAAACTACGATTCGGTTCCTATTTACTTAATTAAAGATCATAATGCTATTTTTAATATCAATTTTGGCACTACTGATGGTCGTACTTTAAATACAAAGGATTTATATTTTCAACCGAGCCTTACAAAAAGTGGTGACAATCAAATATTGTCTATGAAACTTAAAGTTTCTGAAACACAATATTTAGAATACAGATACGAGTTAAAACCTAACGATTATATGTTAGGATTTTCAGTGAAAACACAAGGATTAAATACCATTATTAACAGCTCACAAGATGTGAGATTAGACTGGAAATTAAAAGGATTGCGCCATTCAAAAAGTATTACTTACGAAAATCGTTACACACGATTAACCTATCAGCATGAAAATGGTGAAAAAATAAGTAAATTATCACAGGCAGGAGAAGACGAAGAGGTTGAGCAAGATGTGAGTTGGTTATCGTACAGACAACACTTTTTTAGTTCTATATTACTTTCGGATAAGCCTTTTAAGACAGCATCGTTAAAGACTACTAATTTGGCAATAGATGAAGAGATTGATACAGTATTTACCAAAAGTTTCGCAGCGTCAATACCTTTGCAATTAAATGGCGGAGAGCTTAACGAATCTTTAAGCATGTATTACGGGCCAACCGATGGTAAAATTTTAAAACAATACGATGTTGGTTTAGAAGAAAGTATTCCTTATGGTTGGGGGCTTTTTGGCTGGATTAATAAGCATTTATTTATTCCGTTGTTTGGATTTTTAAGTGGCTTTTTACCGTATGGTATGGCTATTATTGTGATGACAATTTTGGTGCGTTTGGTATTGTCTCCAGTATTGTACAAGTCGTATTTATCTCAGGCGAAGATGAAAATATTAAAGCCAGAGATTACTGAGTTAAGCAAGAAGTACAAAGACAACCCAATGAAAAAGCAAAAGGAGACTATGGCGTTGTACAGTAAGGCAGGCGCAAGCCCCATGAGTGGTTGTTTGCCCGCATTGGTACAGCTTCCCGTATTTTACGCCTTATTTATGTTTTTTCCGACAGCTTTTGAGTTACGTCAAAAAAGTTTCCTTTGGGCCGAAGATTTATCATCGTATGATACAATTGCCGAACTTCCGTTTAGAATTCCAATCTATGGAGATCATGTAAGTTTGTTTCCAATTTTAGCGTCTATTGCAATTTTCTTTTATATGAAAATGACAACAGGACAGCAAGCGGCATCACAACCTACACAAGAAGGTATGCCAGACATGGGAAAAATGATGAAGTACATGATTTACTTCTCACCAATAATGATGTTATTCTTCTTTAATAATTATGCTAGTGGATTGAGTTTGTATTACTTTATTTCTAACTTAATTACTATAGGTATTATGTTAGTGATTAAAAACTATATTCTTGACGAAGATAAGATTCATGCGCAAATACAAGTGAATAAACAAAAACCCAAAAAACAAGGTAAGTTTCAGCGTAAAATGGCAGAAATGATGGAGAAAGCTGAAGAGCAAAAGAAACAGCAGCAAAAGCGTAAAAAATAAAATTACGATATAAAAAGCTGCCTTTATTGGCGGCTTTTTTGTTCTATAACATTTTATTAATAATTTCGTTATTTGGTTAACAAACTATCACGCTAAGCTTTTCGAAGTAGAAGTTGAGATTTTAAAATAATATTGATTTTTCTTTTATTAATGAAACAGATTATTGTAACATTTTTGGTTGTACTGGTTTCCCATATTGGGTTTGCCCAAGACATCAATCAGTTTGATGCCAATGGTGGGAAACGTCATGGTATTTGGAAAAAGAATTTTGAAGGAACAACTCAACCGCGCTATGAAGGCGGGTTTAATCATGGTAAAGAAGTTGGACTTTTTAAGTTTTATAAGCTCATTAAGAAAAAAAGCGTACTTACAGCAACCAAACAATTTAATGCTAATGATAATAGTGCATACGTGACATTTTTATCGTCTAGAGGAAAGGTAATTAGTGAAGGTAAAATGGATGGTAAAAAATATGTTGGAACATGGACCTACTATCATAAAAATAGCAATGCAGTAATGTCAACCGAAACCTATGATAATAACGGTTTACTCCAAGGAGAAAAGTTGGTGTTCTATAAAGATGGCGTGGTTGCAGAACGTGCTAATTATGTAGATGGAAAACTTCAAGGCGAATCCGATTGGTATTCTGTAAAAGGCGTTGTTTTAAAAGCCTTTATATATGATAATGATGAATTGCACGGTGTTGCAAAATACTACGATGGTAAAGCGCAACTTTTGGCTGAAGGACATTACAAAAGAGGAAAAAAAGTAGGCGTTTGGAAGTATTATGAAAAGGGAGAACTTACTAGAGAAAAAGATTTTTCGGCAGTTGTAAAATATAGCAAGAAACAATAACTTTGCTATTCCTGTATCACATCTAGATGTCACACTGAGCTTGTCGAAGTGTTGTCAAAATGAAGTTATAATTCTTTCCTAAATACAGATATTTTAATTCTCTTTTATTTGTAAATTTGCAACATGCAAAGAGTAGTAGTAGGACTTTCAGGAGGAGTAGATTCAAGCGTTGCAGCTTATGTTTTAAAAGAACAAGGCTACGAGGTTATAGGTCTGTTTATGAAGAATTGGCATGATGATTCGGTCACTATTTCTAACGAATGCCCTTGGCTTGACGATAGTAATGATGCCATGCTTGTTGCCGAAAAATTAGGTATTCCTTTTCAAACGGTTGATTTGAGCGAACAATACAAAGAACGTATTGTGGATTATATGTTTAAAGAGTACAAACGCGGGCGTACACCAAACCCAGATGTACTTTGTAATCGTGAAATAAAATTTGATGTCTTTATGAAGATTGCTCTAGAATTAGGAGCCGATTTTGTAGCTACAGGACACTATTGCAGAAAGGGAACCATTTCAAAAGATGGGAACGATATTTTTCAGTTACTAGCTGGAAAAGATAACAATAAAGACCAATCCTATTTTCTCTGTCAATTATCACAAGAGCAACTGGCGAAAACATTATTTCCTATTGGAGAAATGACTAAGCCAGAAGTTAGAGCTATTGCTGCAAAGTTAGATTTGGTGACAGCCGATAAAAAAGATTCGCAAGGGCTTTGTTTTATAGGTAAGGTGCGGCTTCCAGAATTTTTACAACAGCAGCTGAAACCAAAGGAAGGTGTGATTGTTGAGATTCCACCAGAACAAGACATGTATAATCAAGAAGCACCAGCATTTCCTACTCAAGAAGATAAATTAAAGTATCTCTCTAGAAAGATTGAATATTCGGTAGCTGATGGTCATGTTGTTGGGAAACATCAAGGTGCTCACTATTTTACAAAGGGCCAACGCAAAGGATTGGCAGTAGGAGGTACCGCAGAACCATTATTTGTAATTGACACCAATGTAGATGATAATGTTATTTATACAGGACAAGGGAAATCGCATCCAGGATTATATAAAAAAGCATTGTTTGTAACCAATGATGAATTACATTGGATTCGAGAAGACCTAAGACTTCAAACAGACGAAACTATGCAGGTTATGGCACGAATACGGTATAGACAACCCTTGCAAAAAGCAACCCTTCATAAAGTAGAAAGTGGTTTGTATGTTGCTTTCGAATTACCACAATCAGCAATCACCGAAGGTCAGTTTGTTGCATGGTATTTAGAAGACGAATTAGTAGGTTCAGGAGTAATTTCTTAACTTGCAGATACCGAATCTTAAATTATGACTAAAAAATATCTTTTTATAGGCCTACTTTTTTTTCAGTTTTTTGCGTTTGCACAACAAGATGCTTGGGTGTATTTAACCGATAAAGTAAATGTCGCCAATGCTATTGCAAATCCTATTACCATACTTACACAAAAAGCCATAGATAGAAAAACGAATCATGGTGTAGTTATAGATTCCAGAGATGTTCCTGTAAATGAAGCCTATATTACACAGCTTAAAAGTGCTACAGGAATAACCGTTATGGCTAAGTCTAAATGGTTTAATGCGGTTCATGTACGTGGTTCACAAACCGACATTAATAATTTGATAGCTTTAAGTTTTGTGAGTAGTATCGATTTTGCTGATAAAAGCCTTAATACGGCAAGAATATCGAGACCAACTAATAAGTTTGAAATTGAAGAGTCGCAGACCATTTTTGTGTATGGAAATACTCTGAATCAAGTAGAAATGATTAATGCCGATAAGTTACATGTCTCCAATTTTACAGGTACAGGAATGACGGTTGCAGTAATAGATGCAGGCTTCCCAAATGTAAATACAATGGCTGGGTTTCAACGTTTGCGAGATGCTGGAAATTTAAATGGTTACGATTTTGTAGATAGAACGAGTAATGTATATGCCTCTGTTTCCAGTACTCATGGTACCAAAGTATTAAGTACCATGGCAGGTTTTGTATTAAACCAATTTGTAGGGACTGCTCCTGATGCATCATATTATCTGTTTAGAACCGAAGATGCTACAAGTGAAAACCCTGTAGAAGAAAGTTATTGGGTGGAAGCTGCCGAACGTGCAGATAGTTTAGGGGTTGACGTTATTAATACGTCATTAGGTTATTTTGATTTTGATAACCCTAGTTATAACTATACAGCAACCGATATGAATGGCAATACAGCATTTATTACTAAAGGGGCAAATATTGCCTTTCAAAAAGGTATGCTATTGGTTAATTCGGCTGGAAATTCTGGAGCTAGTGGTTTGATAGCACCTGCGGATGCTACTGGTGTATTAAGTATCGCGGCTGTAGATGGCAATGGTGTTTATGCTCCATTTAGCTCTCAAGGAAGCGTTAATCAGCCAACACAAAAACCAGATGTTGCAGCAAGAGGTTCGGGAAGTTTTGTGATTGATCCAAGTGATGTTATTGTTCAAAATAATGGGACTTCATTTAGCTCACCAATAATGGCTGGAGGAATTACATGTTTATGGCAAGCATTACCTAATAAAACCAATGCCGAAATTATGCAGCTTGTGCGTGAGTCTGCATCTCAATTTACAACGCCAGATTTTTTTATAGGCTATGGTATTCCAGATTTACAATTGGCTTTGACCTTAGAACTAGATAAGACGCAACAGTCCATATTTAAAATATTTCCTAATCCATTGCAAAACATATTACAGATTGATTTTCCTGAAAACACTGAAAATGCATCGCTTATTATTTACGATATTTTAGGAAAGCAAATTACTAAAGCTATAATTACTCAGGACAATAAAAGGATTAATTTGGAGTACTTACCAAGTGGTATTTATATCATAAAATTACAAGGAGATAATCAAAACGTAAATACATTTAAACTCATAAAAGAGTAAATGAATAGAATTGCTAAACTTTTCAATATACAATATCCAATAATTCAAGCAGGAATGATTTGGAATAGCGGCTGGAAACTCGCCTCGGCATCAAGCAATGCAGGAATCCTTGGATTAATTGGTGCGGGATCCATGTATCCTGATGTTTTGCGAGAGCATATTCAGAAATGTAAAAAGGCAACATCTAACCCTTTTGGAGTAAACGTACCTATGTTGTATCCCAATATTGAGGAGATTATGAATATTATTGTTGACGAAGGTGTTAAAATAGTATTTACTTCTGCTGGAAATCCAAAGACATGGACTAGTTGGCTAAAAGACAAAGGCATAACAGTAGTACATGTGGTAAGTAGTGTAAAGTTTGCATTAAAAGCCCAAGAGGCTGGAGTAGATGCTATTGTTGCTGAAGGCTTTGAAGCAGGCGGACATAATGGACGAGACGAAACTACAACATTGACATTAATACCAATGGTAAAAGAGCAGATTAAAATACCATTAATTGCCGCTGGTGGCATTGCGACAGGAAAAGCGATGTTGGCAACCATGGTTTTAGGAGCCGATGCTGTTCAAATAGGAAGTCGGTTTGTGGCAAGTGAAGAATCGTCGGCACATCAAGATTTTAAGCAAAAAGTGGTTGATACAAAAGAAGGTGATACCCAATTAACTTTAAAAGAATTAGCTCCTGTACGTTTGATAAAGAATAATTTTTACAATGAACTTCAAGAACTATACAGTAATGGTGCTACTAAAGATCAGCTCAAAGAATTATTAGGTAGAGCCAGAGCTAAACGCGGTATGTTTGAGGGTGACCTTGAAGATGGCGAACTAGAAATTGGACAAGTATATCAGGATTAATACATGAGATTAAACCAGTAGCAGAAATAGTTAGAGAAATAATTGAGGAATTTCAAAATACTAAAGTAAATATTTCTAAGTTATAATACAATACAAAAAGAACATTAACAATTAAACAATAATAAAATGAAAAAAAGAAGCCTAAATCTATTATTAGTTATGATTATTTTAACAGTAACTATCAGTTGTGATAATGATAACGACCCTACCAACAATGTGTGTGAAAATAATTATGTTTCAGACCTAATTACTACAGCTTTTTCAGTAGCAAATGGTTATGACGATTTACCAGAATGGATGGATCTAGAAACTCACGAATACGAAATTCAAATCAATGCCGATGGTGAAATATGTAGTGTAGGTTATCAAAATCCAAGTACATATACAGGAGGATATACCATTGAGATTATTAATAACACTAATAATTTAGCAACTAATTATTCAGGAGTGCATACTTTTTCACAAACAGCTTTAGATTATCAGACTATAACTCCAGTATTGGTCTCTAGCGGTGATTTTATTACCGTTAAAAGAACCATTTTACCAGGGTACACAAATTTAAATGAAACACTTGGGCGTGTTTTAAGACCTTCTAATTTTTCGAATGTACCATATCCAGTAACACAAGGAAATGTAGTTTTTCAAGGCTCTGTATTTTTTGGAGCTGGTGGTCCCGTTGCTAATATTGCACAACCTTATATAGCTTTAGGATTTAAAGTGAATTAGTTTACTATCTTTTTAAAAGTTTTATGCACACCCTTTGACGATATAATTATAATGTTTTAATTTCGTTTATAGAATAACAAAACCAATCTTGTAACCTGTTTATTTACAAATAAAACTGAATTTTTAGTTAGTATTAATAAAAATTCAAAGAGAAAAAATAAATGAATACAGTATTAATAAAAATATTGAGAAGAATATTATTTAATACTGTATTCGTTATTATTTTACTTCACACTTTTATTCCGCATCCTCATTCTGATGAGATGACGAAAAAAGAGCATATTAAACTTCACAATACTTCCAACTCATTATACAGCATTCTTAAAAATGCTTTTCATGAAAGCAATGATGAAAGTTTAGACAATTTAATAGTTGCCCAATATCACATTGCTAATAAAACTAAACACACTTATCCTTATCCTACAATTGCTATCAAAGATTTCTATCCGTTAGGAAATGTAAAAACGATAGTTAGAAAAAGAGTAATAAGGAGCATTGATAATTTCAATAAGTTATTTATTGTTAAACTGAATGGCGAAAGAGGTCCCCCTTTTTTAGTCTAATCAATTCAGAATATAAAATATAGTATTAACAATAAAAATTTAAAAAAATTATGGATGCAACACATCTTCATTTAGTATTAACACATTTTCCAATAATTGGAGTTATTATTGGAATATTGATTTTGGCATATGGTCAATTTTATAAAAATTCAGATATACAAAAAGTAGCACTGGCAACTTTTATATTAATGGCAATATTAACAATTCCCGTTTTTTTAACAGGAGAAGAAGCTGAGGAAACAGTTGAGCATATTGCTGGTGTTTCGGAACAATTAATTGAAAATCATGAAGAATTAGCCGAAAAAGCAATTTGGCTTATGGGTTTATTAGGAGTTTTTTCAATGATTAGTTTCTTTGCGATTGTCAAAAAATTGTCATTTGCAAAAACAATAACATTAATAACATTAATTGTTTCATTAGGAACCTTCGGACTTTTTGCTCAAGTTGGTAATTTAGGCGGACAAATTCGTCACTCTGAAATTAGAACTGAAAGTAATAATAACCAAGTTGATAATAAAAATTATGATAATCGTGAAAGAGATCACGACGATGATGATTAGCTAATACTACCACTGAAAAATGTATGGTTAGTATCGGTTTATAATAAAAACGGTTGCTAACCATATATAAGGTGGTTATGTTTAACTCCAATTTATTTCTCAACATTCTTCGTATTAAAAGTTTATTTTTGTTGTAAATAATTAGAATAAATGAACTCCAGAGAAAACCAACTTAAAGCCTTTGATAGATTGTTAACTGTTATGGACCAATTGCGTGCACAATGTCCTTGGGATAAAAAGCAAACCATGCAATCTTTACGTCACCTCACCATTGAAGAAACCTACGAGTTGGGAGATGCTATTTTAGATAACGATTTAAAAGAGATTAAAGGTGAGTTAGGAGATTTA
>JAADHG010000210.1 GCA_013151975.1 Chlorobiota bacterium
TTTATTCTGTAATTCCTTCCAAATCAAACAAAAAGGCATAGTATAAAGCGGTTCGCTTATGGCGTTCAAAACGTCCTGAGGCACCACCGTGACCAACATCCATATTGCAATCCATAATAAGCAGATTGTTATCGGTTTTCATGTCTCGCAATTTGGCTACCCACTTTGCTGGCTCCCAGTATTGTACTTGACTATCCCAATAACCAGTTGTAACTAAAATATTTGGATAGTCTTTTGCTTCTACATTATCATAAGGTGAATACGATTTCATATAATCGTAATATTCTTTGTCTTTAGGATTTCCCCACTCATCAAATTCAAAAGTAGTTAATGGTATGGTTTCATCTAGCATCGTAGAAATTACATCTACAAACGGTACTGCAGCAATCACACCATTCCAAAGTTCAGGTTTCATATTTAAAACGGCACCCATTAGCAAACCTCCGGCACTACCTCCCATTGCATATAAATGATTACTACTAGTAAAGCCTTCTTGAATTAAAAACTCTCCGCAATTAATAAAATCAGTAAAGGTGTTTTTCTTTTTCAATAATTTTCCATCTTCATACCAATAGCGTCCCATTTCCTGTCCACCACGAATATGTGCAATAGCGTACACAAATCCCCGATCTAACAAACTTAATCTACTAGAACTGAATGTTGGCTCTCTACTGCTTCCGTAAGAGCCATAGGCTCCTAATAATAAAGGGGTATCACTATTTCTTTCAACACCTTTTTTATACACTAAGGAAATCGGAATTTTAGTACCATCATTTGCAGTTGCGTATAAACGCTCTGATGTGTAATTTTCAGCAGAAAAGTCACCTCCTAGCACTTCGTCTTGCTTTAACAAAACTTGTGTTTTTGTATCCATATTATAATCGTATATACTGTTAGGAGTTGTTAATGACGTATAACCATAACGTAAAATATTTGTATCAAAATCTAGATTAGAAGTTGTGTATGCAAGATAAGCCGGATCATTAAATTTAATATAATGTTCCTCTCCACTCCATTTCATAACTCTTATAGCTCTCAATCCATTTATACGTTCTTCTAAAACTAAATAGTTTTTAAAAATATCGAAGCTTTGCAGAAACACATCGTCTCGATGCGGAATAACATCTACCCAATTTTCTGTGGTTGTCGCTGTAATTGGTGTTTTTACCAAGCGGAAATTTTTTGCATCTAGATTGGTTTGAATATAAAAATTATCTTGATACTGCTCCACATAATACAATACATCATTTTGTCTTGGCTGTACAATTTTCCATTCACCAATTGGTGTATCTGCATTTAGATATCTATACTCTGTAGAAAGTGTATGAAAACTACCTATCATTATAAATTCATTAGACTTAGACTTAAAAACACCACATCTAAAAGTTTCATCTTTCTCTTCAAACACCAATACATCTTCCGACTGATTTGTACCAAGTATATGTTTGTAAATTTTATCTTGACGGAGTGTTTCAGGATTCTTGGTTGCATAAAAAACTGTCTTATTATCATTTGCCCAAATTGCACTACCATTAGTATTGCTTAATTTATCTGGCAGTATCTCTCCTGTCACGAGGTTTTTAAAATAAATCGTATAGCGACGTCTTGAAACGGTATCTATACCAAATGCCATTAAACTATTATCCATACTTATGGAACGGCTACCAATACCATAGTAAGCATAATCTTTAGCCATTTCTGGACCATTGAGTATAATTTCTTCTTCAGCATTTTTATCAATTTTCTTTCTACAATACAACGCATAGTCATTACCTTCTTCAAAACGGGTATAGTACAAATATCCGTTGTCCTTTACAGGAACAGAAGCATCATCTTTTTTTATGCGCCCTACAATTTCATCATATATTTTCTCTTGAAGTTCTTCTGTATGTTTCATCACTGTATCTAAATACTCATTCTCAGCATTTAAATAATCTAATACATCTTGTGTTTGAGCATCAGGTGTTTCTGCATTTTTCTGGGCGTCACTTAATCGCATCCAGTAATAATTATCAACTCGAGTGTCATCATGAATAGTTAATTCTTTAGGTATCTTTTTTGCAACAGGAGGGTTAACTAACTGATGTGGCATCTTTTCATCATTGCTCTTACAGCCTGTAAAAACTATTGTAGATACAAGTAAAAAATAGAAAGAAGTTTTCATTGAATTTTTTTCTTTAAAATAATTTGTTTGCATAAAGAAACAAAAAATAATTAACAAGTTTTAATTGCTATATTTGGTTAGTAAACTAACTAATTAACTTATAATGAAACTAAACACAAATTGCTCATTAGCTATTAAAGGTAATTCCCTATATAAGCTTGTTTTTTTATGCCTAATACTTTTTACAACAGCTTGCAAAGAAGAACAAAAAGAAAATATTGAAAAAGAAATGTCTGAAACACAACTTATTGATAAAGCGAAAGCTATTCACGAACGTGTAATAACATTAGATACCCATAATGATATTAACGTAAAAAACTTTACCGATTCTATTAATTACTCACAAGAGTTGGATACCCAAGTAAATCTCCCAAAAATGAAAAAAGGAGGGTTAGATGTTTCATGGTTAGTTGTCTATACTGGACAAGATACCCTAACTGAAGATGGTTATGCCAAGGCTTATGAAAATGCAATATCAAAATTTAAAGCTATCCACAAATTAACGGAAGAGATTGCTCCAGACGAAATTGAATTGGCTACCACTTCGGACGATGTAAGACGCATTATTGCATCAGGAAAAAAAGTAGCAATGATTGGTGTTGAAAATGCATATCCAATTGGAACTGATATTAATAGAGTGAAAGAATTTTACGATTTAGGAGCTAGGTATATGTCTCTAGCACATAACGGACACAGCCAATTGAGTGATTCTAATACCGGTGAAAAAGATAGTATATGGCTTCACAATGGTTTAAGCGACCTTGGAAAACAAGTCCTTGCCGAAATGAATAAATGGGGTATTATGATTGATGTATCGCATCCATCAAAAGAAGCTATGCGCCAAATGATTGCGCTTACCAAAGCACCTATTATTGCATCACATTCATCTGCTCGTGCCCTTTGTGATCACAGTAGAAACTTAGATGATGAACAATTAGAATGGTTAAAACAAAATGGAGGTGTTGTACAAACCGTAGCTTTTAAATCGTATCTCAATACAAAAAAATATGAAGCAAGAGACGCAGCATTAAAGAGCATTAGAGATAAAGTTGTTGATTCGTTAGGAGTAAATTGGTACGAATGGAGCGAGTTTAACCAATTAGATGATTCTACGCAATTAAATTTTATTGCCAACCGAACAAAAATTATGGATATAGCAAATAGTAAAGCAAATGCAATAGCTGACTTTCCTCCTGCTGTAAATGTGTCCGATTTTGTAGATCATATTGATTATTTGGTTAAAAAAATTGGCATTGACCATGTTGGTATAAGTAGCGATTTTGATGGTGGAGGTGGTATTGAAGGTTGGAATGATGCTTCAGAAACTTTTAATGTGACTTTAGAGCTTGTAAAACGTGGTTATACTGAAGAAGAAATAAGTATGATTTGGAGTGGTAATTTATTGCGTGTGCTTGATGCAGTTGAAGCTATTTCTAAAGAAATTCAGGCAGCCGAATAATATTGTCATTCCTACGTGTCACACTAAGATGTCACACTGAGCTTGTCGAAGTGTTGTCGAAGTGAATGCAGGAATCTATAAAACATTAAATTGTGATAAAATTCTTTAGAAAAATACGATACGACTCTATGGGAAACCAAACCTCTACTAAAGCTACGGCTGGTGCGAAAACAGGAAAGTACCTTAAATACGCCATAGGCGAAATTATACTTGTAGTTATAGGTATTTTAATTGCTTTGAGTATAAATAATTGGAATGAAAACCGTTTAGAAAACAAACGTGCTGATGCATTTGTAAAAAAACTGAAATTACAAATAGAAAATAATATAGCTAGAGTCGATAATCAAATCCGAAATTTTGAATTCACTTATAGTGTATCAAAACGTTTAATAAGTATTATTGGCAGTAATGATATTACAAATATTGACACTAAAATTGACAGCCTAGTATTTGTGAATAATTATGACTATCATTTAAATTTAGATATGAACACTATTATTGAGGCTAGAGAAAATGGAGATTTGGCATTGATTTCCTCTGATATTTTGCGTCAATCAATTTACAATCTCAGTACACTGAACGAAACAATTAAGGAACGTGAACGTATTACCAATGAGGATTTAATGTCGCTTTTCATACCATATTTAAACAAAAATTTCAACTGGAGAAACTTAGGGTTTTCTCTTTTTTATGAACAAGATTTTGGAAAATCGAAACTATATAAAAATGATAATTATAAGATGCTATACGACCAAGAATTTGAAAATCATTTACAAGGTAGAATACAGTATAACAAAGGAAATCTACAGATATATAATACAATAAAGCAGGAGTTAAAAAATATTTACCTCTTGCTATAAAAACATAATAAAAGAAGACCAATCTTGATTGTGGAAGCGGAATTGAAGGTTGGAATGATGCTTCAGAAACTTTTAGTGTGACTTTAGAACTTGTAAAACGTGGTTATACCGAAGAGGAAATAAGCAAACTATAGAGAGATAACTTACTACGTGTATTAGATGTAAGTAGCTAAAGTTGCAAGTGAATTAAACTAAAAAAAGAGAGCAATTTAGCTCTCTTTTTTTAATTAATCTTAATACTTTTAATAGGTTTTTTCTTTGCGTCATCATGCTTAGGAAGCAAAACTTTCAAGATTCCTTCTTTATAAGACGCTGTAATCTTTTCAGCATTTACAGAATCTGGTATCGCAAACGTACGTTTAAAGGATGAGTATCCAAACTCTCTGCGTGTGTAGTTTTCAGACTCAGTATTATTTTCTGTTTTTGACTCTGCAACAATAGATAATATATTGTTGTCTATATTTATGTCGAAATTAGATTTTTCTAATCCTGGAACTGCCATTTCTACAATGTATTCATTTGCAGTATCCTTTACATTTACAGCTGGCAGTGTTAAACCAGTATTAAAGTTTGACATAAATTCAGTTCCAAAACCTCTACCAAGAATATCATCAAACCAAGAAGGTAAACTTGGTAAGGCACTAAAATTTGAATCGATACTCTTTTTACTAACATTTCTGTTTGTTGGAATTAAAGTACTCATAACAAAATATATTAAAGTTAAACAATTAATTTTATTAACCATCTAACAAAAAAAATGCCAACTGTAAATAACTGAAAATATTTCAGTGTAAAACTGACAATTTTACATTACAAATGCCATGTTAACAGAGTGTTAACTAATACTGAAGTAACTCTTTAAGTGCTGTTTCAAATCTATTTTTTGCAAGATATTGGTCTTCTAGCTGCGACACAAAAGGGATTGGTGTTTCTAAACTAGCTACACGTTTTACTGGAGCATCCAAGTGTTCAAAACAGTGTTCCATAATTAATGCAGAAATGTCAGAAGCAATACCACCAAACATAGAATCTTCTTGGAGTATTATGGCACGTCCAGTTTTATTTACAGATTTAAAAATAGTCTCTGTATCCAAAGGCTGTAGTGAGCGCAAATCGATTACATCTGCATTTATGTCAGGATTTTTATCTAGCGTCTCTAATGCCCAATGTACAGCAGCGCCATAAGATACTATAGTTACTTGACTGCCTTCTCTTAAAAGCGATGCTTTACCAAACGGTAGTGTGTAGTAATCGGTTGGAACTTCCTGCCTAATAGTTCTATATAATGCTTTATGCTCGAAAAACAATACGGGGTTGGGGTCGTTAATTGCAGTTGCTAATAATCCTTTGGCATCATAAGGAAATGCAGGATATACTACTTTTAATCCTGGTGTTTTTGTAAACCACGCTTCATTGGTTTGCGAATGGAACGGTCCTGCTGCAACTCCTGCTCCACAAGGCATTCTTAAAACTATATCTGCATTTTGATTCCATCTATAATACGATTTTGCCAAATAATTAACCACAGGATTAAAACCTGATGTTACAAAGTCAGCAAACTGAAGTTCTACAACACTTTTTATTCCACAAATAGATAAACCCATGGCTGCTTCAATAATTGCAGACTCACAAATTGGTGTATTCCGTACACGTTCTTTACCAAATTCTTTTAAAAAGCCATCTGTAATCTTAAAAACACCACCATAATCGGCAATATCTTGTCCCATTATTACAAGATCTTTATGCTGCTTCATGGATTGGCGTAAACCATCAGAAATAGCATCTACAAAACGAAGTTCTTTTGTTTTTTTATTACTCTTAACTTCTTGATATACAAAGTTTTTATACACATCATTTAACTCAGTAGTTATATCTTCTTTAACTTCTACTTCGTCAAATGCTTTTTTTAGATTTTCGCTAATTTCTTTTGAAATATTAGCTTTTATTTCGGCATCTTCTTTCTCAGTAAGTATTCGCTCTTTAAACAAATAATTAACGTAGTTTAAAATAGGGTCTTTTGCTGCCCATTCATTTAAAAGTGCTTTTGGAACATATTTAGTGCCACTCGCCTCTTCATGCCCACGCATTCTAAAAGTCTTAAATTCTATTAAGATTGGTCTTGGACGCTTTCTAATGCTTTCCGTTAACTTCATGACCTTACTATAGACTTCAATAATATTATTGCCATCAATAATAAACGATTCTATACCATAGCCTTTCCCTTTATCGGCAATATGCTTGCAATTAAACTGTTCTGATGTTGGCGTGGATAAGCCATAGCCATTATTTTCAACACAGAATATTACAGGGAGTTTCCATACAGAAGCTACATTTAAAGCTTCATGAAAATCACCTTCACTTGTACCACCTTCTCCAGTAAAAACGGCAGTTACTTGTTTTTTACTCTTCAAAAGATTTGCTAGTGCTATCCCATCGGCAACTCCCAATTGAGGTCCCAAATGTGAAATCATTCCTATAATATTAAACTCTTGGGTGCCAAAATGAAAGGAACGATCTCTTCCTTTTGTAAACCCATTGGCTTTTCCTTGCCATTGCGAAAACAAACGGTATAATGGGATTTCTCTAGTAGTAAAAACACCTAAGTTTCTATGCATTGGTAAAATATATTCATCTGTTTGCATTGCCATAGTAATACCTACAGAAATAGCTTCTTGACCAATACCTGAAAACCATTTTGAAATTTTACCTTGTCGTAAAAGAATAAGCATCTTCTCCTCTATCATTCGAGGTTTTAGCATGTTCTTATACAGAGATACTAAGGTATTACGATTTAAATTCCTTTTATCGTAATTAATAAGTTGTTTTGTACTAGCTGTACTGCTCATGTTGTTTATTTGGTATATCAAAAGTAGCAAAATTATGGTTATAGTTTCAAAGTTTTCATTTTTAAACATGGTTTTAGTATCGTGCTAATTTTATTTATCTTTGTTGTTCTGCAAATAAATTGCCTTAAAGCATATGGACTTAAAAAACCAATTAAAAAATTTATTCCCTGATCATGTTCCTGAGAAAAGTATTGAAAGTACTGATACCTCTAAAGAAATATGGATGCAAGAAGACCCTATACTTTGCAAATATGAAAAACGAAAAGGGAAACCTATTACCATATTAGAAGGTTATACAGGAGCAACTGAAGACTTTAAAGCCTTGGCCAAAGAGCTCAAAACCAAGCTAAGTGTTGGTGGTAGTTTTAAAGATGATAAAATTATTATTCAAGGTGATTACCGTGATAAAATAATGACCTTACTTAAAGAAAAAGGGTTTAATGTAAAACGTGTTGGAGGATAATATTTATGGACATACTTCATATTACTAACGGTTCTAGTTTAACCAACCATTTACAAGATTTAAACATTACAGGAGATATCCTCACTTGGCATGAAATGCTATGTGAAGGTCCTACTGTTAAAGAATTAAATTCTGATGCTTTTATTAATGCTCGAAAATCCTTTTTAAATACTACTTACAATATCGAAATTGATATCGAAGAATATAAAAAAGAGATAGATAAACTCAATCACACAAATAATTATTCCGAAATAGTGTTATGGTTTGAATACGATTTATTTTGCCATATTAATATGATAGCTGTAATTAGCCTGTTACTACAAAAACAAATTACACTTCCTATTTATCTAGTTTGTAGTGGTAGAGTTAAAACTTCTAAAGACTTAAAGGGCTTATCTGAACTATCACCAGAGCAACTTCGTCAACATTATAAGGATAAAATTCTTTTAACTAAAGAAGATTTAGAATTAGCAAAAACGCTTTGGGTTATTTATTGTGGCACAGACCATAATTTATTAAAACCTTTTATAGTTACAAGCTCTTCGTTTAAATACATGAGTAATTGCTTAAAAGCACACTTAAAACGTTTTCCAGATTCTAAAAATGGCCTAAGTGCATTAGAACAAAATATTTTAGATATTGTAAAAAGTAATACTATAAAATCTAAACACCATCTTTTGGGCTATGCTTTAAATTATCAAGGATATTACGGCTATGGAGATATGCAATTTGAAAGAATGATTGAAAACCTCAGTGTCTTTTTCTTTGAAGATGAAAATAGCATTACACTTAATAGAAAAGGACATGATGCCTTAATGAGCCAGACTAATTTTGCAGAAGCAGTGAATAATGATATTTATCTTGGAGGTGTTAATAGACTAGATTATCAATTTGACAAGTTGCAAAATAAGCTTGTTAAATCTCATTCAAATGTTCATTAATAAATTAATTATTCAATGACAACTATTAACATTGGAGGTGTCCCAGAGCATTTTAATCTAGTATGGTATCTTACACTAAAAGCAGGCGCTTATAAAAAAGAAGGTATTAATCTTCGTTGGAAGGATTACTATGGAGGTACAGGGCAAATGTGCAATGCACTTCGAAATAAAGATATAGACATTGCTGTAATCCTTACTGAAGGGATTGTTAAAGATATTATTGCAGGTAACCCAAGTAAGATTGTTCAAGTATTTGTAAAATCTCCATTAATTTAGGGAATTCATGTAGCTAATAATGCTTCATATAAAACTATTGATGACTTAAGAGGTACAAAAGCTGCTATAAGTAGGTTTGGATCTGGCTCTCATTTAATGTCATATATCAATGCCCAAAATAATAATTGGGACATAGAGACCGATTTAGACTTTACAATTGTAAAGAACTTAGAAGGTGCAATACAACATCTTACCAATGGTTCTGCAGATTATTTTTTATGGGAAAAGTTTACCACAAAACCCTTGGTAGACAACCATACGTTTAGAAGACTAGGCGATTGTCCATCTCCTTGGCCCTGTTTTGTAATTGCTGTAAGAGAAGAGTTTTTAAAAGTGCATACCAATCACTTAAAAACCATTTTAAATATTATTAATACAACTACTTCACTATTTAAAGATATTCCATCTATCGATATTACAATTGCAAATAGGTACAATCAGCAACTTGATGATGTAAAGCAATGGCTAAATCTTACCCATTGGTCTCAAGATAATATTGAAAAAGATACTATAGAACATGTACAAAACCAATTGCTTGCTTTAGATATAATCCCAGAAGAATGGGAATATTCAGACCTCGTTACTACGCTTTAGTACACAAAAACAACCATAATTTTTATTTATAGGTAGGGCTTTTTTCATTGAATTGTTATATATACGTATGATTACGTATTGTTTGTTAAGTATTTTTTTTGTATATTGTAACATATTGACTACAATATGCATACGCTTTATCGCTTTTATTTGTTTTTAATCGATATATTTTGTATTTTAGCCGAATAATTGTAACCCAAATCGAATTATATGATATATACAATTACCATCACAATTTCTGTTCTTGTCGCTATTAATTTTATTTTATTAGTATGTAGTTGCAATAAAATAAAGAAAATCAAGCGTTTAAAGAGTAAAAGAATAAATAAACCATTTACTAGAACCATCAGGACTACCAGTCCACAGTTGCCAAACCATTTGTCTCCAACAGGGAGTTAGTTTTACTAAAGTGTTTATTGCCAAACCAAAACCCTCTATTTGCACTTAAAGGCGAAGGATGTCCACATTGTAGTATGTAATGTTTTGTGGTATCTATCAAATTTGCTTTTTTCTTTGCAAAACCACCCCAAAGCAAGAATACAACATCTTTTTTATATTTAGAAATGCAGTTAATAACACTATCTGTAAACTGTTCCCAACCTTTATTTTGATGGCTTCCCGCCTGATGTGCTCTTACCGTTAAAGTTGCGTTTAACAATAATACACCTTGTTTTGCCCAACGCTCCAAATTACCACTTTTTGGATATGGCTTGTTTAAATCTGTTTCAATTTCTTTAAAGATGTTTTTTAAAGATGGTGGATGTACTATACCATCTGCAACTGAAAAGCACAAACCATTAGCTTGTCCAATACCATGGTAAGGATCTTGTCCAATAATAACCACTTTAACATCTTCAAAAGGACAATACTCAAAAGCATTAAAAATAGATTTTCCTGGCGGATAGCATGTAAACTGCGTGTATTCTAACCTTACAAAGGTTGTTAGGTCTTTAAAATAAGCCTTATCGAACTCTTGTTGTAAATAAGACTGCCAACTTTTATGGATGTTAACTTTCATACAAGCAAAAATATCATAATTTTTATGAAATATGCATAAGTAAAGTTTGGACATAGTGACACTTTTAAATAAAAAAACTAACTTCGCTCTTGCCTACCGTAGGTAGCTATCGTACGATATAATTGAACCTGTACTCAACTTGATTGAGTATTGAAACGAATAATATCTATACATTACAAACAATTTAAGCCCAAACTCACTAATGAAAAAACTGAATTTCTTTTTAACGATTTTAATTGGATTAACGATTTTCACCTGTTCATCAAATGATTCTTCAAATGACAATAATGATTCCATAATCGGTGAATGGAAATTAATTGGCTCTTTAGAGTTTAAAAATGGAGAATTAATTGAATTAACAGAAGGAGAATGTGTTCAACAAAGCAGAGAAATTTTTTCTGATGACGGAATATATAGTTTTATTTACTATGGATTCCCACAAGTAGATTGTATTATAGAGTATCAAAGCACGGCAGGAATATGGACAAGTGAAAGTAATATATATAACATAGAATACGAGGTTGAGTATTATGATGGCTCGACTCAAGTGCAAACTATTCCACAAATTCGAGTAGAAGGAGACTTAATGTATTACAGATATACAGAAGTTATTGAAAATGGAGAAGTTGTAGAATACTATGACCGCAAATTTTTACGTGTCCAATAAAACTGTTTGTAATAAAGAACTGAGTTAAAAAATTAATCTTGTTTAGTTTAATTTCGATACAAAATTTTTATCATAAGGCAGTCCTATATTTTCCTATTGGAATTTCATAGCTACTGGAAAATGGTTTCTTTCTTTTTCTTAACTTAATACCTAAGCAACAAAACTACATACAAACTGATAAGCGTAACCCCTACCTAAGACCAATCTTTCAATTAGAATATTTATATTTACTTATTATATTAAAATTAGTGTTACAACAGCTTTCCTATGAATAAAAAAATTGTACTACTAGCCGGTTTAGGCGATTCTACAACCTTTATGTATAATGGTTTAAAAGATGAGTTTAACATTAGTAACGTAATTATTGAGGCCTCCAGTAGTCGTAAAAAACTCCTAAAGCGACGGTTAAAACGATTAGGTTTGGTTACCGTATTTGGGCAATTATTATTTCAAGTACTTTATGTGCCTTTACTAAGAAAATTATCTCTAAAGCGCATTCACGATATAAAAAACAGTTATCACTTAGACGGTACGGCCGTTGATAATGAGAAAGTAATACGTGTAACATCTGTAAATTCTGATTTATGCTTGCAAACACTAAAACAACTAAACCCAGATGTAATAATTGTGAATGGCACAGGAATCATCTCTAAAAAAGTATTGAACAGTATTGATGCCACTTTTATTAATACGCATGCAGGCATCACGCCAAATTACAGAGGTGTTCACGGTGGTTATTGGGCTTTGGCTAACGATGACAAAGCAAACTGCGGTGTAACAGTGCATTTAGTAGATCCAGGAATAGACACTGGAGGTATTTTATATCAAGCACTTATTGAGCCCACAAAACAAGATAATTTTACTACCTACACCTATCTGCAAATTGGAGAAGGTATACAATTAATGAAAAAAGCCATAAACAGTTACTTGGACGGAAATTTAAAAACACAAGAAAGTACTACTAATAAAAGTGCACTATGGTATCATCCAACATTATGGTATTATCTATCAAAAAGACTATTTAAAGGTGTAAAATAAGACTGCTACTTTCTAAGGATAACTTCTCAATAAGAATATTTACCTTTGTTACCTTAAAAAAAGATTCTCCTACATAGGTAAATGGCATAATGATAAATATTCATAAAAAAACATTACAAGATTTAGAGTTTAATACAGTACTCCAACAAGTAAGCACCTATTGTGTTAGCAATTTGGGTAAAGATGAAGTGCTTAATATTGCGCCTTTTAAATCTAAGGAGACACTGCTTAAATCCTTGCACCAAGTTAATGAGTATGTATCATCCTTTGAGAATGATAATCGCATTCCTAATCATGGATTTGATGAGATAACCGAAGCTAAAAAACTTCTTGGCATTGAAAATTCATTTCTTGAGATTGATAGCTTTCGCAAAATTGCTGCAATTTCAGAAACTTCAAATACCCTTATCACCCATTTTAAAAAATTTGAAGAATATTATCCTACTTTATACTTTGACGCTTCTCAAATAGAACTCACTACGCTAATTATAGAACAAATTAATGCAGTTATTAATAAGTTTGGTGAAATTAAAGATGATGCCAGTGAAACACTTTACAACATTAGAAAAACCATAAATGCTTTAAACGGGAAGATTAATTCTAGCTTTACAAGTGCTTTAAATAGGTACCATGGTCAAAATTTTCTTGATGACATTAGAGAATCTGTCGTTGAAAACAAACGTGTATTAGCTGTAAAAGCAATGTACAGACGTAAAGTAAAAGGTGCTATACTTGGGGGCAGTAAAACAGGTAGCATTATTTATATTGAGCCCGAAGCAACCTTACAATTTCACAGAGAGTTAAATAATTTACAGTATGAGGAAAAAGAAGAAGTAAATAAAATCCTCAAGGAACTTACAAATTTTATCAGAACTTACAAGCCCTTATTACTACAGTATCAAGTATCAAGAATTTTTAACAACTATGGATATTGTATATGCCAAGGCCATGTACAGTAAATCTATAAATGGTATTTTACCAAAGCTAACAAACCATAGATATTTATACCTTAGAGAAGCATTTCACCCAATTTTATTATTGAATAATAAAGAAAAGGGCGAAAAAACATTTCCGCAAACTATAGAGATTTCTAAAGATAGTCGCATTATAGTCATTTCAGGACCAAATGCAGGAGGTAAAAGTATTACACTTAAAACTGTTGGCTTATTGCAAGTAATGCTACAAAGCGGATTGTTAGTCCCTTTACACGAGCGCAGCGAGATGTGTTTGTTTGATAGGATCCTT
>JAADHG010000167.1 GCA_013151975.1 Chlorobiota bacterium
CGGAAATGTCAGAGAATTGGAAAACTTAATTGAACGTGCTGTTATCATTTCTAATGAAGATTATTTAATAATTAATGAATTTAATAATAATCAAACAAAGAAAACTATAATTAAACATACTACTACTACTACACTGGAAGAAGTTCAACGCAACCATATCTTTAAAATTCTTAATGAGACCCAATGGAAAATTGAAGGCAAAGAAGGTGCTGCAGTAAAACTAAATATTAAACCTAGTACTTTACGAGACCGAATGAAGAAATTAGGAATAAAAAGACCTAAAATATAACCACGCTATTACGCGAGTTGATAGAATTATAGTTTTACACCACGGCATATCGTGTTATTTTATTTGTAAAAAATTCTACTCATATTGTTATCTCTCTTATTTTCAATGCTTTAACTACATTGCCGCTTCTTTGGCACAACTGTTGTCTATATTATTTATACGAAACTTTAATGTTTAAAAGTTCTGACTTCCGTTAGTTATTACTAAAAAATATTAAAATTAGCAAAAGTATTATATAGACCTATAATATATTTTTGCCGTAAAAATCCAAAATATATAATGTGGAAATAAGTTCTAAACCCATATGGTATGATAATCAAGAAGATCAACTCATAAAATCGTTGGACAAATCTTCTATGGTGTCAATAACTGACCCAAAAGGTGTTATTATATATGTAAATGATTCCTTTCGCAAAGAATCTGGTTATAATGAGCAAGAACTATTAGGGCAAAATCACCGAATGTTAAAATCTGGAAAGCAACCAGATGTTTTATTTAAAGGCTTATGGAAATCTATTAGCTCCAAAAAAGTTTGGACAGGAGAAATGTGTAATAAGAGAAAAGACGGTAGTTTTTATTGGCATAAAGCTACTATTATACCATTTACAGATAAGGATGGAAATATTGAAAAATACGTAGCCATACGCTTTGATATAACTAAAAACAAAGAAAATATAGAGCACTTAAAAATAGCTGAAAATAGATTTAAACTATTTTTTGACGCAGCTCCTAATGCTTATTTTATTAGTGATACGGCCGGCTTAATTAAGAATTGTAATATTGCTGCCCAAAAACTGTCGGGTTATCCAAGTAAACAACTTATTAATAAATATATAGGCGATTCAATTTTATTAACTAAGACAGATCGAAAATTTTTCATCAATTCTTTAAAAATCCCATCAAAAACACCTCAAAAGTATGAGTTTCAAATTACTTCAAAACAAGGTAAAAAAATAATTATAGAAATTGTTTCTCATCAAGTTATTATTGATGGCGAAAATGTAGTACTACATATTGCACATGATATTACCAAACTTGAAGCAGCCAATACTAAACTAAAAGAAAAAACTAAAGAGCTAGAAATGTTTTTATATCGCTCAAGTCATGATTTAAAAAGCCCTTACACCTCATTAGAAGGATTAGTAACATTAATGAAACATGAAACTCTTGAAGAAAGCACAAAAGAGCTTCTAGACATGTTTGAACAAACATTAAATACTGGAAAAATACTGATAGGCAACTTAGAAACTGCTTCAGAAATTTTAAACAAGTCGATTGAATACAAGACCATAGATTTTAATAAATTAATAAACCAAGTCATTACTTCACTTAAGCATTTAAATGGGTTTAAAGACATTAGTTTTAATATTAACATTCCAAAAGAATTAAAAATTTATTCTAATCCTGAAATGCTAAATTCAATTATGCAATCGCTATTGCAAAATGCAATTAAATATAGAAGACCTAATACTAAAACGCATACACCTTTTATAATACTAAATGCATTAAAAACTAAAGAAGGTATAAAAATTACTATTAAAGATAATGGTATGGGTATAAAAAAAGAAGATACTGATAAAATATTTGATTTGTATTATAGAAGTAATCATACAGTAAATGGAACTGGTTTAGGATTATATATTACTAAAAATGCAGTAGAAAAACTAAATGGAACTATTAGTGCTACAAGTATTATTAGTAAAGAAACACAGTTTAATATCCTATTACCAAATCTTTATAGTGCATGAGAAAAATAAATAACATAGTGCTTATAGATGATAATAAAGTTGATGGTTTTGTCAATCAAAAAATTATTTCTATTGTTAATAACACTGTTACTACAAAACTCTTTAATAGTAGTGTTGAGGCTCTAGAGTATTTTAATGCAACTACAAAAGGTATTGAGACGCATCCTTTAATACTCACTGATTTAATATTTTTAGACATTAACATGCCAGTAATGAATGGGTTTGAGTTTTTAAATAAATTAAGTAGAATTAAAACCTTTTTAAGAAATCCTTTTGATGTGTATTTTTTATCATCATCCAATAATGAAGAAGACATATCAGAAGCTTTAAGTATTGAATTTTGTTCTGGATATTTAATTAAACCATTAACCAAAGAGAAAATACGTACACTAATAGATACTAAAAAACAAATAGGAGTAGAATTAAAAACTAAAAATTGATTAATAGATTGACATAGTAATCCATTTTCTAAGACGTGTTAATAGCACGAACATTGCTATAATAGGCATTCGGGCCGCAAACCTTAATGCCTTAGCAGTGCAAAAAAAATAAGGTCTTGTAACAAAAAAAATGAAAATAAATTAAGAATTAAATAATAGTAAACAATAGACATAGAGAAACCTTTATACAAAGTTGGATTAATAGCAATTGACACAAAGAGGTAATCCGTATAAAGGCATAGCTAAAGCGAGTATATCCCTACTCGCTTTAGTGTTTTATAAAATTCTCTATTTTAAAATGAATGTTCGTGTAAAAGACGGTTTTAAATCTTGAAAGTAATTACTGGTAACGACGAATGATTTACAATATCTTCACCTATGCTTCCTGCAAAAAAATGAGAGATACCCTTTCTTCCATGTGTTGCAATTGCAATTAAATCAGCACCTACTTTATTAGAATAATTTATGACACCTTGCTCTACCGTATAGTCTGCTTGATAGCCAACATCATTAAGCTTATCTAAATTACCATCTGCTTCCATTAAAAACTCGGCTATTTTTTTTTCAATTTCAACCGAGCTTCTAAAAAGTTCGTTAGGTAAGTTAACGTAAAGTAGTTTTAGCTTAGTTCCTAATACATCAAATATTTTCATAGCCTCTTTGTATGGCTTTACACATGATTTATCAAAATCGGTAACAAAAACTACCGTTCCAAAATCAATATTGGAAATCTTATTTTTAATAACCAAAACAGGAATATCAGCATATCTTACAACACGCTCTGTATTTGATCCGACAAAAAATTCTTTAACGCCACTAGCTCCATGTGAGCCCATTACAATTAAATCTGCATTATTCTCTTTGGCAACATCATTTAGCTCACTAAACACTTTAAAATGTTTTATAATTGGAGTTACTTTTACATCTTTTAAATATGGTTTGTCTAAAAAAGTTTCAAACTTTTGTTCTACCAATTTTAAAAAGAAAATGGCTTTTTGTTGTTGTTCACTATCTGTTTTTGTTAAGAATACATCCGACATTTCTAACATATGTAGGGCTAAAACTTCAGCGCCGTTTTTCTTAGCTAACTTAGCGGCTGCAAGTAATGCGTATTCAGAATGTTCTGAAAAATCTATAGGTACAATAATTTTTTTCATTAGTATCTTATGGTATTTAGTGTTTACATTATATGGTCATAGAAAATAGTTGCGTTTCTGGCTGTTTGCGTTGTAATAACAAATCAAAAGCCATGCAAATATTTCTAACAAACGGATATCCTTTTTTTGTTACAGTTATTGTATTAGTTGTAATATTTAAAAGTCCATCCGATTCCATCTCCTCAAGTTTTTCTAAAACTTCGGGGAGTTGTGTAAAATAAAGATACTCTTTTTTCCAAGATGTTTTAAATTGGCACATTAAATTAAGAATATGTTTTCTAATTATTAGATCTTCTTCATTTAAAATATGCCCTCTATATACTGGTAATTTATTTTCGTTTATTAAATTATAATAGTCATCTATTCGCTTTACATTTTGAGCAAAACCATACCAACTATCGCTAATTGAAGATACTCCTAAACCAATCATGCATTGTGTTTTATTAGCTGTATAACCCATAAAATTTCTATGTAAATCGCCCTGCAACATAGATTGATACAAGGAATCTGTAGGTAACGCAAAATGATCCATTCCAATTTCATGATAACCAACTTCACCTAACAATGCTTTGCCCATTTCATATTGTTGTCGTTTTAATTCAGCAGTAGGTAAATTAGCTTCATTAAATCCGCGTTGCCCATTTCCTTTTATCCAGGGCACATGTGCATAACTATAAAATGCTAAACGGTCTGGCAATAACTCCTTGGTTTTTAAAATGGTATGCTTTACATGCTCTAATGTTTGAAAAGGCAATCCAAAAATAATATCATGACCTACTGAGTTATAACCTATTTCACGAGCAAGTTCTGTCGCACGTTTTACATTTTCGAAGGGTTGAATACGATGTATTGCCTTCTGCACAGTCTCATTATAATCTTGTACGCCATAACTAACACGTCTAAAACCAACATCGTAAAGTGCTTGTAAATGTGCTCTTGTTGTATTATTTGGGTGTCCTTCAAAACTAAATTCATAACCATCTGCGAGAGTTCCTTTGCTTAATATGCTGTTAATCAAATTTTTGAGGTTCTCTGGACTAAAAAAGGTAGGTGTTCCACCTCCAAGATGAAGTTCTTTAATCTTAGGCTTTGCGCCTAATAGATCACAATATAAATCCCATTCTTTTAAAACAGCATTTATATATGGAGATTCAACTTCATGCCTTTTAGTGATACTTTTATTACATCCACAAAACGTACATAAACTCTCGCAAAATGGCAAATGAATATAAATACTTATCCCTTCACTAGCATTAGATTCATTAAATGATCTAATCAGTGAAGTTTTCCAATTTTCTATAGAAAACGTGTCATTGTTCCAATATGGCACAGTTGGGTAACTCGTATACCTAGGACCAGCAACATTATATTTTTTAACCAATACATTATTCATACCTAACAATTATTAGTCAAAAGTAATAGGTTTACATCTTAAAAAAAATGATAATTATCATCAATTTAATAAGCGCAAATTTTTACGTAACTAATTACTTTGGAGAAATTTGCAATTAGCTAAATATTGACTTAAATTTAATCTCAAATTATAATTATTTATACTAATCATGAAATGAGCATAAACAAATTTTATCATTATATATCAACAACATGATTAACTTTTTTATGCGAATTCCTGAATGTGCAGAAATTTTTAGTTTCTTCATTTTCAGCAAACTATAAAATTTTAAACAGATGAAAAAAACTTCCATTTTTGCTTTAGCATTCACATTAATTTTTGCTTTAGCTTGTAAAAAAGAAAAAAAAGAATCGGATTCTAATACAGAAACACAAGTAGAAAGTCCCGAAACAAAAAAAAATATAGACCCAAGTGCCAATGATGGTAAGAAAGTTTGGGTTGTTTTAGATTCCAAAAGCGGTAGCTCTGTTACCGGAAATGCAATTTTTGAACAAGAAGGCAGTTTTGTAACTATGATTGCTACTTTAAGTGGGTTAAGCGAAGGCACTCATGCCTTCCACTTACATCAAAAAGCCGACTGTTCTTCTGATGATGGAAAATCATCAGGCGGACATTGGAATCCTACTGCACAACCACATGGTAAATGGGGAGCAGCAGAAGGTTTTCATTTAGGTGACATAGGAAATTTTGAAGCGGATGCATCTGGCAATGCTACCGTTACTTTTGAAACTAACAAATGGTGTTTAGGCTGTGGAGATGAAAAGAAAGATATTTTAGGAAAAGCCGTTATTGTACATCAAGGCACTGATGATTATACTTCGCAACCAAGTGGTGCTGCAGGCACACGAGTAAGCTGCGGCGGAGTTATTGAATAAAACAACATAGGTAAAGTATTAAAAAGGCTGTCTGAAAAGTGTCATTCTGAATGCATATGAAGAATCTCCAAGAAAGTTAAATTATTTTATAATAAGATACTTGAGATTTTTCGACTACGTTCAAAATGACAATAAATACACTTTTCAGACGGTCTCTTTTTATTTTTAAGCTTTAGAAAAACCAATATTATAATGAACCCATCTGCTACTGGTTGGATTAAAAAATTACAACAAGTAATATCTAAGGAGAATTCTTTTTTAAACTTTTCGAAAGAACAATTTTATGTTGCGCTTAGAAATAGTGGATTTATTTATGGTCATAATATTAAAAGCATTAGTAATAGTATAAAGAAAACAGATCTTTCCGACGAAGAAATTTGCAAAATTAATCTCTTTTTAGCTCTTAAATATATTCATCATAATACACATTCTAAAAGAGACCTCATTGAAAGCATTATTGATTTTTATACCGAAATAGATGCTCATAAAACGTCTGTCTTTCAAGGACTTCTAGGAGGGAAAAAATCGCGATCACAATTAGAAAAAATCATACATAAACGCATACAAATTAATGATAACATAATTACAAAAAACTTTAACTATTTTGTCATTAACGCATTGCTATTTATGGATGTTTTGGCATATAACCAATACCTGAAAACGCAACATATTTCAAGTAATTATATTAAAAAATTAGAGGCTGCCATAGAAACTATTTCTTTAGATGTACTACAATCAAAAATTATTAAAACCGAATACGATGAGAGCTTAATTAAACTGTTTATTTCTTCCAGACGTTACCAAAATAATGCACAGATAAACTATACACAAGCCATATTGTTTTTAAAGGTTTATTTTGAAAAACAATATATTTTAGATATTGCATGTATGGCAACTTGGGGAGACAAAATTATTGATAACGATGAGCAACAATTTTTATACCAACTGGGAAAAGATTTAAAATTGGAGCACACCTTAGTTACACAATCTATAGAAGCGGTGAATTCCTTTTACACTACCAACAAAGACAATATTGCCTTATTAAGTTCAAAAAATATTATAAAAACATTTTACGACAATTCCAGTAAACTAGTAAGTAAACTTATTAATAGAAATGGCAAACGCTTAAAAAAAGAGTTGATACAAAGTAAAGATCTTATGATTTTACTTTCACAATCTACAGTTAGAGATTTAAACAAAGACGAACAAAAAAAAGTACAAGAACAATTATTTGACATTTTTAAATCCATACCAAGCTTAGCTATTTTTATATTGCCAGGAGGTGCTTTACTCCTGCCTTTATTTGTTAAATTTATACCTAAATTATTACCGTCGGCTTTTGATGATAACAGAATTGAAGATGACAACTAAAACTATTACCTTTACATTATGGCATTAACAAACAACGATATTTTTAAAAAATTACGAGTAGCGCACAAACTACGCGATGATGATATTGTAAAAATTTGCGCTTTAAAAGATTTTAGAGTTTCTAAAAGTGAAATCGGTGCAATTTTTAGAAACGAAAACCACCCAAAATATATGGAATGTGGTGATCAATTTTTACGTAATTTCCTTGATGGTCTTATTATTCATTTACGTGGCCCAATGCCTCCTAAAAAGACCCATAAAACATCTTAGTTTTTTACTGTTATGAATGAACAATCTAACACCTTTGAAACCCTAGATCCGCAAGATTGGGAACAATCTAAAGCCTTAATGCATCAAATGGTAGATGATGCTTTTGACTATACAAAAAACGTCAGAGATCGTAAAATTTGGCAAGAAATACCAGAGCATATTTTAAATACTTTTAAAACGCCTTTACCCCAACAACCCAGTAATGCAGAAGCTGTTTATAAAGAACTTCAGGAAACTGTATTGCCTTATCCTATGGGAAATATTCATCCGCGTTTTTGGGCTTGGTATATGGGCAGTGGAACCATTTCGGGAGTTATGGGGGATTTTTGGGCTTCCATACTCAATCCAAATTTAGGAGGTGGTAATCATGCAGCACATAAAGTTGAAGAACAGGTTATAAGCTGGATTAAGGAGATTATAGACTTTCCGAAATCAGCGAGCGGACTTTTAGTAAGTGGTGGTTCCATGGCAAATTATGCAGCATTAGCAGTGGCTCGGAATGTAAAAGCTGGGTATGATATTCGTGCTGAAGGATTAAAAGAAAACAATCTGGTATTTTATGCATCTACCGAAATACACAGCTGTAATACCAAAGCTGTAGAGTTATTAGGTTTAGGTACCAAAGGACTCAAAAAAATTAAAGTCAATGATGACTACACTATAAATATAGATGCCCTAAAACAGCAAATACAAGAAGATAAAGCTAACGGATTACAACCCATTTGTATTATTGGATCTTCTGGAACTGTAAACACTGGAGCTATTGATAATTTAAACGCTATTGCAAATATCTGTAAAGATGAAAACCTTTGGTTTCATGTAGATGGTGCTATTGGTGCTATTGCCATGTTATCAGATAAAGTTAAACCACAACTCAATGGCATTGAACGTGCCGATTCTGTTGCGCTCGACTTGCATAAATGGTTGCATATGCCTTTTGAAGTAGGTTGTGTTATGATAAAAGATAGTGTTGAACATAGAAACACATTCTCGTTAATTCCAGAATATTTGGCTAAAAACACGAGAGGATTAGCTTCAGGAGACGATTGGTTTAGTGAATATGGCCTACAACTTTCCAGACGTTTTAGAGCGTTAAAAGTGTGGATGTCGCTTAAAGAACATGGCAGTGACCGTTTTGGAAGAATGATCTCTAGAAATGTGGAGCAAGCACACTATTTAGGAGCACTTATAAACAACAATAAAGATTTAGAGCTTATTGCTCCAATTGGTTTAGATATTGTGTGTTTTAGATATAATCCGGGAGGGTTAACTCTTGAAGCACTAAATATTTTAAATAAAGAAATAAAACTACAGATAGAAGAACGTGCCATTGCGCTACCAGGATATACCACGCTTAATAACAAGTATTGCATACGTTGTGCCATTTCTAGCCACCGTGTAACCAATGAAGATTTTGATGTGCTTATTAAGAGTATTCTAAATATTGGTTTAGAACTTATAAGTTAAATTAAAATTTACTCCAGCCAAGTTTTAAAATCCTTTACCCGCTCTCTGGCCACAATTACGTCTTGTTCATTATAAGAATTAAGCTTTATTTGTAAGCGCGAATTGGTATAGCTTACCATATCTTTTATAGCATTAATGTTTACAAAGAATTTGCGGTTAATTCGAAAAAAAGTATGTGGTTCCAACTCATTTTCTAAAAGCTCGAGTGTTGTATCTAACAAGTAGTTTCTACCATCGATAGTGTGTAAATAGGTGCCTTTATTTTCGCTATAAAAACATTCAATATCTTCAATATTTATA
The DNA here is from genome assembly GCA_013151975.1 of Chlorobiota bacterium. Lineage (GTDB taxonomy): Bacteria > Bacteroidota > Bacteroidia > Flavobacteriales > Flavobacteriaceae > JAADHG01. The sequence goes on from JAADHG010000167.1 coordinate 9,332, forward strand.
AGTTTTAAATGTTGGCCTACTTTTATAGAAAAGCGTTTTTTATACTCGCGATCTATCGGGTTGACAAGTAATTTCTTTATATCATTAAAATCTAAAGTAACTGGTTTACTTTGTGGTAAACGCTCTTTAAATTTCTGAACTGCTTTATCTAACTCATCTTCATCAATGGGTTTCAATAGATAATCTATACTATTTAATTTAAAGGCCTGCAACGCATATTCATCATACGCTGTTGTGAAAATTATAGCTGATTTAATCTCAATAGCTTCAAAGATTTCAAAAGATAAACCATCACTTAACTGAATGTCCAGAAAAATTAAATCGGGATGCTCATTATTTTGAAACCATGCTATAGATTCTTCTACCGAATGTAGCATGGTTTGTGTTTCGACATCTAGATTACTTAACATGCGCTGTAACCTACGTGCTGATGGCTTTTCGTCTTCAATAATTATTACATTCATATTTATTTTCCACGAAAGTGGAAATCTTTTTTTATTAATATTAATTTAATGTGCCACTAATACACAAATATTTTTTAAAACTACATACTGAAAATTGCAAACTGAATATTATTCCCAATTGCGTTTATCTTTATTCATATATTCTTCAATCTTACGATTTTCCCAATCTTTACTAAAAAATATACGCAGTCCAAAAACTCCCATAAAGTGAAAAAACAGTCCTATGCCCCAGAAAAATGCAGTAGCAAATGTACCAAATTGCCAAATTGTTTCATCGGAATCTAAGTTTCTAGCAATTGTAATAATTAAAAACGTGTTTACAATGATATACCATGCAAGGTGCCAGTAAAACCCTTTGAGTTTATCTAGCCTTTTCTTTGCCCTGATATATGCTTCTTCTTGATTAAAATCTTTCATGTGTTACTTTTTTTATTAACTCCAACGGTTACTTTCTTCTTCCTTACGCATAAATTCTTCAATTTTTTTACGTTCCCAATCTCTACCATAAATGCCGCCATTAACAAAAACTCTAAACGCTTGAATTGTTAATCCTAATCCCCAACCAAACATTGGAAACCAGAACCATTGTATAGTATATGGTGTAAAAGTGTACCATATAAAAATTAAAAATGGGATAACGAATATATACGATATTAAGCTGTAATAAAACCCTTGTAACTCTTCTACATGTTTACGTGCTCTTACATAAATTGTGTCGTCTAATTGTGATGATTGTGTTGTTCTCATAATTGATATTTGTTTAGTAAGCATTGGGATTGCTACGGCAAAACTTTTTGCTTGTTGATTGATGTTTACTTTTTTATTAGTTAATAATTGGTAGCGCTGCATAATATTGCTTAATCCTACACCACTACTCTTTTTTAAAATTTGTTTAGGCTGTAAATTATTCTCTACTACTAGAGTACCATTAACTTCATATATTTTTATATGTAATGGCTTACTAGATGTTACTGTATTGTGCTTTACCGCATTTTCCAGTAATAACTGTAACGATAATGGTACCACTTTACTTTCCGGGTTTGAAGCCTTATCTGGAATATCGAAAATAATACTGTCTTCAAAACGCATTTTCAACAAAGACATATAGGTTTTTGCAAATTCTAGTTCTTCGTCTACAGTTACTAATTCTTTATTCTTTTGTTCTAACACATAACGATATACTTTAGATAGAGAAGTAGTAAACTTTTGTGCATTATTTGGATTTTCTTCTATTAAACTTGTGAGTACATTTAAGCTATTAAATAGAAAATGAGGGTCTAACTGATTTTTTAAAGCATCAAACTTAGCGCTCGCTGTTCCAGCAATAATTTTTTGTTCTTTTATCTTATTCTTTTGATATCTGTTATAGAAATAAATAAAATGAAAGATGGCAACAATGGTTAAAGTAATCCATATACCAAACGTGTAATTTTTAAACGTTTCATTAGCAATAAACTCTTTAAAAGTTTTACCATTATAGAGCACTGAGGTGAAAACCCTTAAAATAAATAAGTCAATTAATGTAATTATCACTGAGCCAACAACTCCAATAGTAATACGTTTTAGCATATCACCTTTTTGCCATTGCCTACATTCCAAATAATCAAAATAATACATATTGGAAAAACTAATTACAAAAGAATATAGCTGATAAAACGCAAACTCGATTAAAAATTCATTACCGCTTTCATAATTAAATCCATCATAAATTAAATTGCCAATTACAAAGATGATGCATCCAATAAAAAAAGTGATGATAATATATTTAGTCGTTTTACCCATGATTTAATTCTTCTATAATCAAATTCTTATTTACAATCTGCTAAAATTTGTTCAGCACGCTCTTTTCCCCATTTAGGATAAAAAGGTGTTTCAGGTTTAAAGTTAGCAAAAAGTTCTAAGGCTCTTTCTACATCTTTACAAAAAGGTTTTGTATCCTGTCCAAAAAAACGAGCACTTCCCATAGCCCATTCTGCTTTATTTAAAACCACACGTGGATTATTAGGCGCTATTTGTTCTGCTTTCGCGTATAATGCAGTTACTTTTGGTGATAAGGTCATGCCGTAAGAAGCGCCATCATAAGCTACCCAAGCCGTATGTAACAAAGCTTGTAATACTAATAATTCTGGATTGTTTTTTGAAATGGTGGTGGCATCATTTAATAAATCCTGTGCTTTTGCCAATTGTGCTGTTAATTTTTCTTTGTCTTTCTCTCCAAAACTATTTACAATATTAATTTGTGCAGCATAATATGGCGGTAACCAATTATCAGGTTCAGCTTTTGCAATACGTTCAAATAAGTTAGATGCTTCAGTTGGGTTTGTTCTCCAAAGTTCAAAGGCTTTTTGCATACCTTTTTCGTAGTTTGATTGTGCACTTAATAATTGAGTAATAAATAGTGCTAAGATGATTGCTAACTTTTGCATAATAGTTTGTTTTTTAATTATGATACAAATATCTTTCATTTGTTTCATCAACTAAAAAGAGAGTGACCCAATTGTAATTTTAATAGGATGACTTGTAATTATTTCTAAATCCACTTGAAAATGTGTAACTTAGTGAGCATTATATAAGAATTCATTCAATTTTATGTTAGACATTAAAACCGTTGAATATATTGTATTTGGCATTATAGGTTTTTTAGTTTTATTTAATGTATATCTCAATTTTAATAAAATTAAAAACGACACTGTAAATGTTATTTTAAAGAACTGGGCGTACTCAAAATATTTCTTTATTACGTTTATTTGGGGTGTTTTAGGAGGGCATTTCTTTTTAGGAACAAGAACTCCTGTTTTTGGTAGTAATTGGTGGCTTCCTGTGGTTTTGGTTATTATTCTAGTTGCTATTTTAGTCTTTATTGGAAAGCGATTAGCTAAAGGTTTTAGAATTAAAAGACGATATCAGTTACTACTACTAATTGCAGGCTTATTGTATGGTCACTTTTTTTGGTCGCAACGTCATATTCCACAAGTAGAATTTCCATGGGAAATAACTTCAATACCTTAACTGAATGAATGTACAAGAATTTAAAACGCTAATAAACAATGAG
>JAADHG010000088.1 GCA_013151975.1 Chlorobiota bacterium
TGTCTAAATCTTCATTTATTTGAAACACACCAGAATTTGTTGCATTTATAGAATTGAAAGCAGATTTAATAGATGAAATTTGTCCTTTTCCAGGTTTCGGTACAGAGATTCGTATAGTTTTAGCATAATCAAAAACGCCAAACGATAAATTATTAGAAACACCCCAACCCGCAACAATTTGATCCGTATTAGGTTCAAACCATTGCCCTTGCACTAGAATATAATCAATAGTAGACTTTGGATAGTTCTCATCAACACCTTTAAGGTTAACAACAAGATTTTTATTGTTGAAATTTAAAACCACACGTTCTTCAACAATCTTTGAGTAAGAGACTATTCCATCTAAATCGTGTATTTCATTCAGTTGGTCTTGTGTGAAAGTAAATGCCTTTCCTTGAGATGCTACAGCTTTTAAATCGGGGTCAACCAAAGAAGAAAATTGTAAACTAAAATCTTTTAAACCAGCAAACCCTGAAAGCACAATAAATAAAGAAGCCGAACCTATTATTACACCAATAGCGGCAATTATAGTAATTATATTTATAGCATTATTACTGCTTTTAGAAAGCAAGTAACGTTTGGCTATGTACAATGAAACATTCACAATTTAATATTATTATGATAAATAATGACAAAACGAATGTTCAAAATAACCATTAAAAAATAATTATGTTTTTTTTCTTTTATTCAGTAAATCGGTATCATCAAGAGGGTTGTCCAAACCTTTCAAAGAACGTTCGATTTGGTCAATATATTCTAAAGAATCATCAATAAAGAACACTAATTTAGGCATACGTCTCAGTTGATGCCTAGTTCTTTGCGCTAATTCATGCTTGATTAATGTAGCATTGGAGGAGATGCCTTCTAATAATTCCTCACCTTTATCAACAGGGAAAATACTCAAATACACTTTAGCGATAGACAAATCTACAGTAACATTTACTTTGGTTACCGAAATAATAATACCACGCATTCCTCCTTGAGTTGCTGCACTTTGAAGCACCTCAACCAAATCACGCTGTAAAACTGAAGCTATTTTTTTCTGTCTGTGACTTTCTCCCATTTTAATCAATTTTGGTGGTATTAAGCAAATAAATTTTTGTAATAACTAATTATCTATCTGTCAAAAATATCCATTATGGATTTCCATAACGCAAAAATAAGATATTTCATTAGTAATACTTTAAAACATTAGGGTTTTAAGTTAAATTTGTAAGATGATAAACAAAATTGAACACATAGGAATTGCTGTAAAAGACATAAAAACATCAAATACTTTGTTTGAAAAACTTTTTGGTGAATCACATTATAAGATTGAAAACGTAGAGAGCGAAGGCGTTAAAACATCTTTTTTTAAGGTAGGTAACAATAAAATAGAATTACTGGAAGCCACCGATGAAGATAGCCCAATAGCAAAATTTATAAACAAGAAAGGAGAAGGTATTCATCATATTGCTTTTGATGTTGACGATATACATCAGGAAATAAAGCGATTACAAAACGAAGGATTTGTAGTTATTAATGAAAAACCCAAGAAAGGGGCTGACAATAAATTAGTTGTGTTTTTACACCCAAAATCAACTAATGGTGTACTAATAGAGCTATGTCAAGAGCGTGTTAATAAAGAATAATTTTCTTGTGGAGTTTTAAAATAAGTGTTAATATTGCACCCTAATTTGGTCCTATAGCTCAGTTGGTTAGAGCACCTGACTCATAATCAGGGGGTCCATGGTTCGAGCCCATGTGGGACCACCTTTAAAATTAAGCCTTACAGAAATGTGAGGTTTTTTTATACTCTTTTTATAATTAAGGATTACATAAATAAGAAAATTTGAGCCGACATAATTGAGGTTCAAATAAATAAAACATTAAAATGTTTTGTAGAAAGAGAGTTAATACTTTATTTTCGTGCAATAAAGGGATAAAGAAAGAGTTTTCTTATAATGAGAGAATTCTTTAAAATAATTTAAGTAACTGTGTCAATTTCTAAAGGAAACGTGCATTTTGTCGATGCTTTTTGTGTTTCAAAGATGATTTATGTGTCAATTATTTTGATAACTGGCTTTTTTTCATACTTTTACGTTAAAATAACACCAAAAACAAAATGACATTTGCCCCAATATTATTTGTTTTCACCTTTGTTGTGTCCGCAACTCAGGAACCACCACCGCCAGCGCCACCTCCACCTCCTGGGCTTCCTATAGATGGAGCAGTTATATTTATTTTGGTTTTAGGACTCTTGTATGGCATTTATAAAAAGCTAACCTCAATAAAAACCTAAAAAACTTATTAAAATTTTATTTCTCCTGTAATCTAGCAACATATTTACCTATTACATCAAATTCTAAATTTACCAAAGTACCTTTTTCAAAAGAATTGAAATTTGTATGCAGGTATGTATATGGAATTATAGCAACACTAAACGTATTTTTCTTTGAATTAACGATGGTCAAGCTAACACCATTTACGGTAATCGAGCCCTTTTCAATAGTGATATTTCCTAAACTATTATCATATTCGAAAGAGTATAACCAGCTTCCGTTTTCCTCTTCTACATTAATGCAGGTACCAATTTGATCAACATGGCCTTGCACGATATGACCATCAAGTCGATCTCCTATTTTTAGTGATCTTTCTAAATTAACAGTATCATTAATTTTAAGACTGGTAAGATTGGTTTTGTCTAATGTTTCTTTTATAGCAGTAACCGTATAAGTTTCAATTTTTAAATCGACAACCGTTAAACAAATGCCATTATGAGAAACACTTTGGTCAATTTTTAACTCAGGAGTTAGTTCGCTCTTAATAGTGATATGTAGATTATCTAAATCTTTTTTTATATGTTTTACTACGCCCAAATCTTCAATAATTCCAGTAAACATGATATGGTTTATTTAGTTAAATTTGCAGTATCAAAATTACAAACAAAACGCATCATTTTTTAATGAAAAAAGAAGAAAAAATTAAAGTTGGCATTTCTATAGGAGATCTTAACGGAATAGGAGGAGAAATAATTTTGAAAACATTTGAAGACACAAGAATTCTTGATTTTTGTACTCCAATAATTTATGCGTCAATAAAATCACTTTCATTTTTAAAGAATCATTTCAAAAGTGGTATTAGTTTAAATAGCATTCAAAAAGCAGAACAAGCATTACACGGAAAAGTAAATGTTATTAATGTTTGGAATGAAAATGTAAATATAGATTTTGGTAAAGAAGATTTAAAGATTGGTGAATATGCCATAAAATCTTTTACAGCAGCCACAAAGGATTTAAAAGCAGCGAATATTGACATATTAGTCACTGCGCCAATAAACAAACATAATATTCAGTCTGAAACATTTAATTTCCCAGGGCATACAGATTATTTAGCTAAAGAGTTGAAAGGGAACTGCCTTATGTTTATGGTTACAGAAACATTAAAAGTTGGGCTACTTACCGATCATGTACCCGTAAAAGATGTAGCATCCAAAATATCAAAAGAATTAATTGAATTAAAAATAGACACTATTTATAACACATTAATAAAGGACTTTGGAATTAGAAGACCAAAAATTGCAGTTTTAGGAATAAATCCACACACTGGAGATAATGGTATTATTGGAGAAGAAGACGATTTGGTTTTAAGACCGACTCTAAAAGAAATTAGAGATACTGGTAAGTTGGTTTTTGGACCTTATGCAGCCGATAGCTTTTTTGGGTCTAACAATTACAAAAGTTTTGATGCTATTGTTGCGGCATATCATGACCAAGGCCTTATTCCTTTTAAGACATTATCTTTCGGACAAGGTGTTAATTTTACAGCAGGGTTAGATAGGATTAGAACATCTCCAGATCATGGTACAGCATACGAAATAGCCGGAAAAGGAGTGGCAGATGCAAGTTCTTTTAAAGAAGCATTATTTACAGGAATTCAAATCTATAAAAACAGAAACACATTTGAAAAACTGAATGCTAATCCGTTGAAAAAACAAACATAAAAGATATAAACAAAAAAATGTTTATAACTGTAATTAGCTAAATAAATTTTTATATATTTGCACGCTCGAAATAAATGTGATGATGAAGCAATTGAAAGACTATACAATTCAATTTGTAGGATTAAAGCAAGGAGAGCATTGTTTTGAATATAAGACAGATAAAAAGTTCTTTGAGCATTTTGAGTATGACGAGTTTAATGATGCTAAACTAGATGTAAAAGTTGTTTTAAATAAAAAAATAACTATATTAGAATTACATTTTGAAGTATCAGGGACAATTAATGTAAATTGCGATTTAACCAACGAGCCATTTAATCAACAAGTTAGTAATGATTTTAATTTAGTGGTTAATTTTGGGGAAGTGTTTAATAATGAAAACGAAGATATATTAATTTTACCATATGCAGAATATGAAATTAATATTGCGCAATATATATATGAGTTAATTGTTCTATCAGTACCTTTTAAAAAGGTGCATCCAGGAGTAGAAGATGGAACATTAGATTCAGACATACTTGATAAGTTAGAAGAATTAAGTCCAAAAAGACTAGAAGATAAAGATGAAAACGAAGACATTGATCCTCGTTGGAACACATTAAAAAAATTATTAACGGATAAATAATATAGAATATGGCACATCCTAAAAGAAAAATCTCGAAAACCAGAAGAGATAAGAGAAGAACACATTATAAAGCAACTGTACCACAAATTGCAACGTGTCCTACTACAGGAGAAGCACACTTATACCACAGAGCTCACTGGCACGAAGGAAAACTTTATTATAGAGGTCAGGTGTTAATTGACAACTCTGAAAAAGAAGAAAATTTAGCATAAGTATTATGCATGCATATATAAAGCGCTCACTAGTGAGCGTTTTTTTTATGATAAATTTTTATAGAAGTCAAAAACAACCTATTTTGCACCATATTTGATCAAAAAATAGTATTTTCATCATTTTTTTGACTGTTTCATGTCTATTTTGATGATTTTTTGTTCAAACTAAAACTAAACTATGAGTAAAATCACAGCAGCAATTACAGCTGTTGGCGCATATGTGCCAGATTATGTGTTGACCAACCAAATTTTGGAAACAATGGTAGACACAAATGATGAATGGATTACCTCTAGAACAGGAATAAAGGAGCGTAGAATACTGAAAGAAGAAGGCAAAGGAACTTCATTTTTAGCCATTAATGCCGCACAAGATTTAATTAACAAACGCAGAATAAATCCTAAAGATATAGAACTTGTTATTGTTGCAACTGCAACACCCGATATGAAAGCAGCTTCAACCGCAGCTTTTACAGCAACTCAAATAGGCGCAGTTAATGCTTTTTCATTTGATTTGGAAGCGGCTTGTTCTAGTTTTTTGTTTGGCATGTCAACCGCAGCGAAGTATATAGAATCAGGAAGATATAAAAATGTACTTTTAATTGGGGCAGATAAAAATTCTTCTTTTATTAATTATGAAGATCGAGCAACGTGTATCATTTTTGGAGATGGTGCAGGAGCCGTTTTATTTGAACCAAATGATGAAGACTTAGGGCTGCAAGACGAATATCTTAGAAGTGATGGTTCGGGGAGAGAGTTTTTACAAGCAACCTATGGAGGCTCATTGTATCCAATGACTAAAGAATCTCTTGAAAAAGGACAACAGTACGTTTTCCAAGACGGAAGAACAGTATTTAAAAATGCGGTATCTAATATGGCAGATGTTGTTTTAAAAATTTTAGAACGCAATAATCTTACAAAAGAAGACATTACTTGGTTAACAGCACATCAGGCAAATAAACGCATTGTTGATGCAACGGCCAATAGAATAAATATAGAGAAAGACAAAGTAATGATGAATATTGAAAAGTATGGAAACACCACTTCAGCAACACTTCCGTTATTATTACACGATTACGAATCCCAATTAAAAAAAGGAGACAATATTATATTTGCTACCTTTGGAGGAGGATTTACTTGGGGATCCATTTATTTAAAATGGGCCTATAATTCTTAACAAAACTAACAAAACTAAATAGCTTAATTATGGATTTAAAAGAGATTCAAAACTTAATCAAATTTGTGGCAAAATCTGGTGCAACTGAGGTTAAACTAGAAATGGACGATATAAAAATCACCATTAAAACAGGATCAGATTCTGAAACCACAATAATACAGCAAGCCCCAGTGGTAAATCAAATGCCACAGGCTGCCGAAATAGTATCTCAACCAGTGGGAATTACGGAAGCATCAACTGTAACACCTACAGTTCAAGCAGATGATGATTCTAAATATATAACAATTAAATCGCCGATAATAGGAACATTTTATAGAAAACCTTCTCCAGACAAACCTCTATTTGTAGAAGTAGGACAGGCTATTTCTGAAGGAGATGTACTTTGCGTTATTGAAGCAATGAAACTTTTCAATGAAATTGAATCTGAAGTTTCAGGTAAAATTGTAAAAGTTCTAGTGGATGATGCTTCTCCTGTGGAATTTGATCAACCTTTATTTTTGGTAGACCCATCATAACAATTAAAAATTCCAATATACAAATCTCAAAATCCATTATTTGGAGTTTGGAACTTGGAATTTGAAATTTTTAAAACAAAAGTTATGTTTAAAAAAATATTAATAGCCAATAGAGGCGAAATAGCATTACGCGTTATTAGAACCTGTAAAGAAATGGGCGTTAAATCGGTTGCGGTGTATTCAACAGCAGACTCCGAAAGTCTTCATGTTAAATTTGCTGATGAAGCAGTTTGTATTGGACCAGCACCGAGTCATGAGTCCTATTTAAAAATGTCGAATATTATTGCGGCGGCTGAAATTACAAATGCCGACGCCATACATCCAGGGTATGGGTTCTTATCAGAAAACGCAAAATTTTCTAAAATTTGTAGTGAACACGATATCAAATTCATTGGAGCTTCTCCTGAAATGATTGATAGAATGGGAGATAAAGCAAATGCTAAAGCAACAATGAGAGCTGCAGGAGTACCTTGTGTTCCTGGAAGCGAAGGTATTATAAAGGATTTTGGAGAGTGTATAAAAACAGCTAAGAAAACAGGATATCCTGTAATGTTAAAAGCAACGGCTGGTGGCGGTGGAAAAGGAATGCGCGCTGTTTGGAAACCAGAAGATCTAAAAGAAGCGTGGGATTCAGCGAGACAAGAATCAAAGGCTGCTTTTGGAAATGATGATATGTATATGGAAAAGCTTATTGAAGAGCCTAGACATATCGAAATTCAAATTGTTGGAGATTCTACAGGAAAAGCGTGTCATTTATCAGAAAGAGATTGCTCGGTACAACGACGTCATCAAAAATTAACAGAAGAAGTTCCTTCACCATTTATGACTAATGCGTTGCGTAAAAAAATGGGGGAAGCAGCAGTTTTAGCTTCAGAGTATATTAAATATGAAGGCACAGGAACGGTTGAGTTTTTAGTAGATAAACATAGAAATTTCTACTTCATGGAAATGAATACCCGTATTCAAGTAGAGCATCCAATTACAGAGCAAGTAATTGGAATTGATTTGATTCGCGAACAAATTTTAGTAGCAGCAGGTGTGCCAATTTCTGGCAAAAACTACATACCCAAAATGCATGCCATAGAATGTAGGATTAATGCCGAGGATCCATATAACGATTTTAGACCTTCACCTGGAAAAATAACAACGCTACATTCTCCTGGAGGTCATGGGGTGCGCTTAGATACTCATGTTTATGCTGGATATACAATCCCGCCCAATTATGATTCTATGATAGCGAAGTTAATTACTACAGCGCAAACTCGCGAAGAAGCTATTAACAAAATGAAGCGAGCATTGGACGAATTTATTATAGAGGGAGTTAAAACAACAATACCTTTCCATAGGCAGTTAATGAATGACCCAGGTTATGTTTCGGGCAATTACACGACCAAGTTTATGGAAGACTTTGTTATGGACAAGCAATATGCCGATTAAAAATATAAACTCCGAAATTCTTTTCGGAGTTTTTTTATAGGTACATTTATACCATGATACTAAGAAGAGTTTTAAAAACAAATCAAATGCCTTGGATATTAATTCCAGGATTATAACTTTCCTTTTCTTTCTCCACTCTTTTTTAATTTTCTTTTTAATCTTTAAATTATTTCAATGAACAATATTATTGTATTAGGCGCAGGCATGGTAGGTAGTGCGATAGCTATAGATATGGTTAGTAAACACAAAGTCACTTTAACAGACATTGACCAAACAACTCTTGATAATGTAAAGCAAAAGTGTAACGCTTTAGATATTTTACAATTAAATGTTACTAACAAGGAAATGTTTCAAGCAACAATCAAAAAATATGATTTAGTAATTTGTGCAGTTCCTGGATTTTTAGGATTTCAAACATTAAAAACAATTATTGAAGCTAAAAAAAATGTTATTGATATATCATTTTTTCCAGAAAACGCCCTTGAATTACAAGACTTAGCTAAAGAAAAAGGCATTACAGCTATAGTAGATTGTGGTGTAGCTCCAGGGATGGATAATATTATATTAGGGTATTATAATGAGAAAATGAAGCTAACAGATTTTGAATGTTTGGTAGGAGGGCTTCCTAAAGTAAAAAAATGGCCATTCTGCTATAAGGCCCCTTTTTCTCCGGTTGATGTAATCGAAGAATATACAAGACCAGCACGTTATGTTGAAAATGGAGAAGTGATTACAAGGGAAGCATTGACAGATTGCGAATACTTAGATTTTGACGCTCTTGGAACTTTAGAATCTTTTAATTCTGATGGATTACGTTCAATAATTTACACAATGCCCCATATTCCAAATATGAAAGAAAAAACGCTACGTTATCCAGGGCATGTTGAATATATAAAAGTGTTGAAAGAAAGCGGCTTTTTTAGTAAGGAAGCGATTGATTTAAATGGGATTAAAGTTTCACCATTAGAGTTCACTAGCAAAGTATTGTTTAATGAATGGAAATTAGGGGAAACGGAAGAAGAATTAACTGTCATGCGAGTAACCGTTAAAGGCGAAAATGCAGATGGTAAAATTGAAGAAGTAGTTTATAATTTATATGATGAATATTGCCCAGAAACTAAAACAGCATCCATGTCTCGTACAACAGGTTACACAGCAACAGCTGCTGCAAATTTATTCTTAGAAGGAATATTTAATGAAGAAGGAGTGTTCCCCCCAGAATTAGTTGGTAAACATGAAGAGTGCTTCAATTACTTTATCAAGTATTTAGAAGAAAGAAACATATTTTATAAAAAAACGTCAAGGATAATAGAATCTTAAATAATGACCCAAAAAGAAAGACTATATCTACAATGTGAAACATTTATAGGCAATAGGTTAAAAATCCTTCAAAATGCTATTAACGAAATCCAGAAGGCATTGCTTTTTGAAACAAAAAGTACAGCAGGAGATAAACACGAAACAGGAAGGGCAATGTTACAGTTAGAACGAGAAAAATTAGGACAACAGCTAGCTGAAATTCAGAAGACAAAAGAACTATTATCTAGAGTAGATTCTCAAAAAGAATCTAATACTATTTGTTTGGGTTCAATAGTTTATACAACGCGGTTAAATTATTTTATTAGTATTAGTGCAGGCGAGTTAATAGACAATAATGTGAAATTCTATGCTATTTCACCAAATACACCAATAGCCAAATTATTATTATCGAAACGAAAAGGAGATGTTATTGAATTTAGAGAAGAGAAAAGCGTAATAATAAGCACGGTTTAATATGTAGGAGATTAAAAAACAAGCACAAAAACGCCAGTTATAAAATAGCTGGCGTTTTTTTAGTGCTATAAGTATTAACTTATTCCTTAATAAATTTTTGAGTGGTTATTAATCCATCAACCATAATTCGCAAAAAATAGTTTCCAGTACTTAGCATTGAAACATCTATTGTTTTTGATGAAAGTTTACTATTTAAAACACGTTTCCCTGACAAATCAAAAACAGTGTAGATGGCATTTTCTAAATTGTAAGTTGTATTTATGTTAAGCAATCCATTAGTAGGATTGGGATATAATATTAAATCTTCTGTTAATGTAGATTGTAAGCTTAATGTAGAGCCTTCAACAATGGTTATAGATTGATTAATACTAGGATTATTTACAATATCTACAGCACCAGATGGCCAATATATGGTAATAGAGTTAATGGTTGTATCTGAACCTAAACCGAAATGAGAGGTAAGACTACTCATAAATCGAAAACCCTCACCACTTCTAACATCTCTTATTTGAGGGGTGGTGAAGCTTGGGCTTGAAACCTCAATTCTTGCGCCAATACCATTTTTATTACTTTGTACTCCTACAGTGTTAATTTTAATCCAGTTATTAGCATTTCCATCATTGTAATAAATTCTAGAACTATAGACATCTAAAAACCCATCATTATTTAGGTCACCAATAGGTCCGTGAGGAGGCATTCCAGTTGTATAAGCGGTAAAAGACATATTTGCATTCCCGTCGTTTAATAAAATATTTCCGTTTGAAAAAATATCAATATACCCATCATTATTAAAATCGGCTGTAACATTATCAATACCAGTATATGTAAATGCAGATATTCCTGTTGACGCTGTGACATCTGTAAACGTCCCATCATTATTATTACGCATCATTTTATGAGATGTTCCATTATAACCACCAACAAAACAATCCAAATCTCCATCATTATCAAAATCTCCCCAAGCAGCAGACCAAGTTTGTATAGGGTCTGCTAGTCCAGATGCAACACTAACCTCAGTAAAAGAACTATTACCATTATTTCGAAATAATTGATTGGTTCTCCTAGATGTACTACCACCACATTTAGCATTAAACATATCGATATCCCTATCATTGTCATAATCAATCCAGATAGTACCATAGTTCCCTCCCGATGGATAAACGCCTAGACCTTCAGGGACACCATTAGAATCAGCACCTTGATAAAATGTTAGATTGTTATTACTATCATTAATATAATATATATTTGGCGCAACATCATGACAAACGAAGACATCAAGATGGCCATCATTATTTATATCTACAAAGTTTGTTCGTTGTGTGAATATGCCACTTGTAGCAGTATCAACTACGTAGCTTGTTCCATTGTTTTCAGCTCGTATTATGTTTACTCCAGATCCACTTCCAAAAACTAAATCATTATACCCATCATTATTAATGTCACCAGCAGCGAGACTCCAAGAGGCAGCATAAGGAGCAGAGGCCATGTAATCAGTACTTACAAAACCACCACTTACTTGTTGTTGTTGGATGTTTACATCAAATACATTGTAAGGAGTATCAGGAGCTGGAGGAGTTACGGATCTTGTAACAATAGATACAATATCATCTAAAAAATCATTATTCATATCCACTACAGCGCGAAAAGTACCACCAGTATTTAGTGCTACACTAGAAAACCCCACAGGTGCTAAAACAGTCTCTGTAAGCTCAAAATTAAAACCTAAATCACCACCAAAGGCTAACCAATAATTATCCCAGGCAATGTAATAGGTTTGGCCTGCTATTGCGGTAAAGGATGCTGTAGATAATCTACCACTAACGTTAGAGCCAACACCAACATCATCACTACTTGCAATACAGCTTAAGGCTCCACAAGTTCCATCATAAATAAATAATCTAGTATCACTGGCATCGTTTCCTGCAATATCTGAAGAAACAGATACTAAATAATCACTTGAAGGCGTATACATAAACCATTCGCCATTGGTAGCTACTCCAGTAAAAGAGCAAATATTAGTAGGAGCAGTCCCATCAAATGATGTTATAGAAAAGGTTCCTGCAGCGTCTATATGTTGTGGTGCGTTTGTAGCATCAGCACAAGAATTTGAGCTAGTTTGTGCAAACAACATTAAAGTTGTTAAGTTGCATGCTAAAAAAAGTAATTTATTTTTCATAATGATTTGGTTATATAGGGTGAAATTTTATTTATTGACACATTTTTTCTAATGAATTGATCCATTCTTTAATTAATTGCACACCTTCTTTATGTTGAAGTGTTCGTCCTATTATTGGCATTTTTACCTCATCTAAGGTGGAACTAATTCTAAAAAGCATTGCTGATTTTGAAGCTTCACCAGGAGCCACAATTTGAGTTATAGACTCATCAACATCAAAACTAGGATTAACACAAACCCCCATATTACTAATATCTTCGGTTTCGTTAAAAGCAAATCGCAATGGCGCATACTCACAGTATCCTTTATCTGAATGACAATGCGCGCAATTAATATCTAAATAAGACCGGACTCTCATACCTAACGGTTGAGAGGTATCTGCCCAATTTATAGCAGAATCTATATGTGATGGGTAATCACTATCTAAATACCCAAATAACGTCACTAAGATGATTGAAACAAGGTTACTGATTAAAAAAGAAGGCGAATGGATAATGGCAAA
>JAADHG010000172.1 GCA_013151975.1 Chlorobiota bacterium
CCATAGTCATCCAACCAATACCTTGTGCAAGAGCGCCTTCAACCTGACCTAAATCTATGCCTTTGCTCATGCTTTTTCCGTAGTCGTGTACAATTTTAATAGCATCGAAAGTATAAGTGCCACGTGTGCAATCTACAGTTGTGGTTAAAATAGCAGTACCATACACATGATATGCAAATGGATGCCCTTTTTCTTTGGCTTTATCAAAATGAATTTCAGGCGTTGCATAATGTGCATTTTCGGTTAACGCTATGCGTTTTAACATGGCTTTTGCGATGAGTTCATTCCAAGTTAAAGCCGATTTTTTATCATTCACTAAAACAGTTTCATCTTTTATTTCAATATGTTCTTTGCTAGTGTTTAATTCTTCCGAAGCCACTATTTTAAGTCTGTCAAGTAAAGCAGTACAAGCTTTTATGAGCGCTTTCCCATTAAGATCGGCAGTTGAGCTTGCAGCTGTTGGTGACGTATTTGCAACACGTGTCGTATTTGTAGTTTCAATTTTTACCTTTTTAGGATTGATTGAAAATACTTGCGCAGCGATTTGGAGTAGTTTTGTATTTACACCTTGCCCCATTTCTACAGCAGCAGTACTAATACCAATACTTCCGTCCAAATAAATATGTACCAAAGCGCGTGCATGATTCATAGGCGTATTGGTAAACGAAATACCAAACGTAATTGGCATTAATGCGATACCTTTTTTAAATGCAGAATTTGTGCTGTTGAAATCTTCAACCTCTTGTTTTAGCGATTCTAAATTAAAATTAGACTTTGCAGATTGCCATGAATTACGAGCTTCAACCTGAGTTGCAATTTGTCCATACGAAAATTCATCATTTTCTTTTAATAAATTGGCTTCCTGAATTTCTTGTGCTGAAATACCAATTTCTGAAGCCGCTTTTGCAATGGCAGATTCTATAACAAACATGCCTTGTGGACCACCAAAACCACGAAATGCCGTATTTGGTGGTAAGTTAGTTTTACAGCTATGAACAGTTGTTTTTACGTTTTCGATATAATAACTGTTGGTGGCATGAAATAGTGTGCGTTCAGCAATTGCTGGAGATAAATCGGCTGCAGCTCCAGAGTTTTGTAAAAACTCGACTTCGTAAGCTAAAATTTTTAGATCTTTAGATAAACCTATTTTAAAGGTGCTTTCATAAGGATGGCGTTTTCCTGTCATTCGCAAGTCGTCATGTCGATTCAGGATTAATTTTACTGATTGATTTATATGATAAGTTGCCAAAGCAGCCATAACAGCCCAAGGTGTTGCTTGGTCTTCTTTCCCTCCAAAACCACCACCAAGACGCGTAACGTCAACTTCAATTTTATGCATTGCCATACCTAAAACATTAGCTGCGGTTTTTTGAACAGCAGTTGGACCTTGTGTAGATGAGGTAATTTTTATATTCCCATTTTCTAAAGGTTCAGCATAAGCACCTTGCGTTTCAAGGTATAATTGTTCTTGACCATTAGAGAATGTTTCGTCTTCAAAAATATAGTCACAGTTTTTAAAGGCATCTTCAGTATTTCCTAAACTAAAAGACCGCGGTGCATTAATAAAGCTGCCTTTTTCTTTGGCTTCTTTACAAGTTGTTATTACAGGGAGTTCTTCTATTTCTATTGTAATTAATCGTCGCGCTTGTCGTGCAATAAATTCGGATTCGGCAACAATTAAAGCTATCGGTTGCCCCCAAAAATGGATTTCACTTTCGGCAAATAAAGGTTCGTCAGGGATAATACCGCCAATTTGGTTTTCTCCTGGAATGTCTTTATGTGTAAAAATACGAGTAACACCTTCAAGTTGTTCGGCTTTTGAATAGTCTATAGTTTTAATTTTACCATGTGCTTTTGGTGCATCAAAAACAACTCCAAACAGCGTACCTTCCCTCACATTGACATCATCAACATAAATAGATTCTCCACGGACATGCGTGTAAGCATCTATGTTTTTTACACTTTCTTTTAAAGCATTGGAGACAGCATTCACTTTATATTCTAATTCGTTATGTGATTTGTTTTTATGCATGTTGTACAAAATCGTTTAGTGAGAACTGATGAGAGAATAATGCTGTAAAATGAGCAAAAAATAATTGACGTGCTAATAAACGTTTATAATCGCTAGAGCCTCTAACATCACTAATTGGTGAAATTTCACTTTGAAGTATTTCGTTTGCTTCCAAAATTGTTGTTTTATTTAATGGCTTCCCGTTTAAAAAGGTTGAAGTTTTAAATAAATACTTTGGAATTGCAGAGACGCCTCCAATGGACACATAAGCGTCTTCAATACTATTATTTTTAACAGTAATACTTATAGCTGAATTTACACTTGCAATATCCAGATGTGTACGTTTGCTTACTTTTTCAAAATTGAATTTTGTGTGTCTTGAAGGTAATTCAAATTGGATATCTTTAATAAGTTCATCGTCTTTTAAATCAAAGGTTTTATAGCCCTTATAAAATTGATTTAATGGGATTTGTCTTTCATTACCTTCAGGGTTAATAATTGTAATGTTGCTATTAAGAGCTAAAAAAAAGATAGTCATATCTCCAATGGGTGAGGCATTTACAAAATTTCCTCCAAGAGACGCCATGTTTCGAATTTGTTCAGAAGACACTAATTTGAGATGCTTTTTTAGATTTGGGAAAACGGTATTCAACGCTTTATGATTCCAAAGGTCTGTAACAGTTGTTCCTGCGCCAATTGTACATATATTATCGTCAATATGTATGCCTTTTAAAGAGTCGTCATCTGAAATAAGATGAACCGTATTGTTTATTAAATTATCAGCTTTTTGAACATACAAATCTGTCCCTCCAGAAACGTAGGTCATTCCAGATTGAGGGTTGCTTTTTATTTGTAGTTGATTTAAACGTTCTGGTATTTCTGAAAAATAACTTGGAATGAATCCATTATCAATTAACGTTTGTAACGATTTTTTAGAATCAGCTGATTCTAACTTCTCACAGATATCATCTACTGCTTTTTCAATAGATTTATATCCCGTACATCTACAGATATTTCCGCTAATAGCGTCTAAAGCATTTTCAGAATTATTTTTGGATTCAGAGAGTGCAAATCCAGTTAGTGACACTACAAATCCTGGAGTACAAAATCCACATTGTGATGCGTGGTTTTCTTTTATTGCAGATTGTGTAACGGTTAATTCTTTTGGAAGATTAGTGCCTTCAATAGTGACAATGTGTTTTCCATGTGCGTTACCTAGAGGAGAAATACATGAAGTAATACTTTTGTAGCTAATAGTATTCTTTTCATTTAGAGTGCCAACTAAAACAGTACAAGCGCCACAATCACCTTCACGACAGCCTATTTTTGTGCCTGTAAGACGTTGCTCATAACGCACAAAATCGAGCAAAGTCATACCTGCATTGTTATGTGTTTTAATTGTTTTATTATTAAGAATGAATGCTATCATACCAATGTTTTGAAACTAATATTCTGTTTTGTCCTCTTTTTCTTCCCATTTAATAAATGCCTCAAGAGCCACTTCACGTCCTAATTGTTGAAAAGGAATACTTCTTTCTTTATAGGGTAGCGGTATTTCTTTATAGATAAATTCATCATCAAAGCCAATATTAGCAGCGTCAATTTGATTACTTCCATAATAATATACCTTGTCAGGTCGCGCCCAATAAATAGCTCCCAAACACATTGGACAAGGTTCGCATGAGGTGTAAATTTCGCAACCTTCTAGTTGAAATGAATTTAAGTTTTTACAGGCGTCTCGTATTGCATTAACTTCGGCATGAGCCGTTGGGTCGTTGGTGGAGGTGACTTTATTATTGCCTTTCCCTACAATTTCACCATCTTTAACAACAACACACCCAAAAGGACCACCTTCATTATTATTCATTCCTTTTAAGGCTGCATTAACAGCAGCTTTCATAAATTTTATTTCCATTCTAGAGTTTGTTTTAGACGACTTGCATGAATATAACGAATATACAATTTTTTGTAAAGTTTGTTGGATAAATTAACTCTTCAAATTTAAATAAGGTCAATTAGAAGTAAAACGAAAACACAACTTTAATATGTTGTTTTGTGATTATTTTTAGAAAATATTCACTCTAATCTTTTTCCAGATTTTAGACAATAAAAATGCTGAAATCACAACTAGCAAACTTAATGCTATAGCCCAAATATAATCTCCATAAATCCAATATCCTGTGGCAAACATTATACTGTATATTAAAATCATTGCTAGTATCATTGCTAATATTCCAGAAGGCACACTCCACGGTTGTTTGTCTGTTACTATTTCATGGTTTTCAATTGCGGCATCATCAATTGTCTTTTTCCAACCAGGACCTCCAGGTTGTATCTTTTTATAAAAATTAAATAATGTGCTATTAGTTTCTGGTTTAGTCATAAATGTAACAACTACCCAAATTACAGTAGTAATTAAGACTACTATTGGAAATTTAGCATAGGAAGGCATGAGTCCCTCTACTTTAATTCCTAGTTCGTTATTATGTGTAAACAACCACGTTCCTATAGCCGTAAAACTAAAAGTATACGATATAATTGCCGATGAAAACATTGCTGAAATTTCACTCCAAGCATTAATACGCCACCAAAACCAACGCAGGATAAAAATTAATCCAGTTCCAGCTCCAAACATTAAGATAAATTTGAATATCTGCATGGCATCTTGTAAAAATAAAGCAAGTATTGCACTAAAAACCATTAGGATTACTGTTGAAAATCGACCCACAGCAACTAACCTTTTTTCTGAAGCATCCTTTTTTATATGTTGTTTATAGAAATCGTTTACTATATATGATGAGCCCCAATTTAAATGTGTAGAAATAGTACTCATATATGCTGCAACTAAAGAAGCAAGGACTAGGCCTAATAAGCCACTAGGTAGTTTGGTAAGCATTGCTGAATATGCTAAATCATGCCCTAGCTTATCATCAGTTATATTTGGAAAAGCTTCATGTATACTTGCTATGTCTGGAAACACCACCAATGAAGCTAAGGCTACTAAAATCCATGGCCAAGGTCTTAATGCATAGTGCATAATATTAAAAAAAAAGGTTGCTCCAATGGCGTGGTTTTCATCTTTTGCTGCCAACATACGCTGGGCAATATAACCACCTCCTCCTGGTTCGGCTCCTGGAAACCAAGAGCTCCACCATTGTACAGCTAATGGAATTATGATCAAAGTGATTAACATCTCCTTGTTGTTAAAATCAGGAAAGATATTTATCTTATCTACTACATTAGGATGTGTTATTAAATTTGAAATACCTCCAACTTCAGGCAAGTTAACACAAAAATAGGCTGCTCCTATAGCACCTCCCATAGCTACAAAAAATAATAAAAAGTCAGTATAAATAACACCTTTAAAACCTCCAAGAGCACTAAAGGTAACTGTAATTAATCCAGCACTAACAACCGTTTGCCAAGGATCTAACCCTAACATAACACTTCCTATTTTTATAGCTGCAAGTGTAACACCAGACATGGCAAGAATATTAAAAATAACGCCCAAATAAATAGACCGAAATCCTCTTAGAAATCGTGCTGGTTTCCCGCCGTAGCGCAGTTCATAAAATTCTATATCTGTAGTAACATTAGACTTTCTCCAAAGCTTGGCATACACAAAAACGGTTAACAACCCAGTAATTAAAAACGCCCACCATTCCCAATTTCCAGAAACACCATTCTCTCTAACTAAATTGGTTACAAAATTTGGAGTATCTGTTGAAAAAGTAGTTGCGACCATTGAAACACCTAAAAGCCACCAAGGCATATTTCGACCAGATAGGAAAAATTCAGTTGAGTTTTTTCCAGATTGTTTGGAAACCCAGAATCCTATAAAAAGTGTTATTGCAAAAAATGATGCTATAAGGATATAATCTATTAGTGATAATTCTACCATAATGCTATTTTTTAGTCTAACTACTATTTAATGGATTGTAACTATATATTCTTACAAATCTAGACCAATTTTTTAGTTTATAACTATTAATTAATAATTGAATTATTTCATTAGGATATTGTACTAATTTTTATTGTTTTTCCAAGTAGAAAAATAATTTTTATATAAAAAAGGCTTTACAAATTACTGTAAAGCATTGATAATTATTTAAGTACACTACATTGATCTATTCTCGAACCAAAATTTAAAATTATTTGAACTTTTGAATCCTTCTTTATATAATTAAACTATTAGTCCTCTTATTAATTCAATTCTCTAACCCAAATATTTCTATAACTAACGCCACTATTGTCACCATGATCTTGTAATTTAATAGGTGCTGGACCATGAGCAACGTTTTTAGGCCAACCAATATATTCTGTTGTGCCTTTAATTTTAAAATGGTCTTGAATTAATACTCCATTGTGTAATACTGTTATAGTTGCCGATTTTGTTTTATCTCCATCAGAATTAAATTCGGGTGCATGATAAATTATATCATAGGTATTCCATTTGCCCGTTGCTACAGAAGCTTTTGCTAAAGGAATAGATTGTTTATAGATAGAACCCACTTGTCCGTTAGAGTAAGTTTCATTATCATTATTATCTAATACTTGAACTTCATATCTGTTTTGAAGATAAACACCACTATTACTTCTGTTTTGGCCATTAGCACGAATTTCAGCAGAAGATCGCCATTCTACATGAAGTTGTACACTACCAAAATTTCTTTTGGTTTGTATATCACCCGTTTTGTCTTTAACCGTCATACTACCATCTCCATTTAAAATCCATTTAACTTCTGTAGAGTCCTTTGCTGAAATCCATTCATCAAAATTAGATCCATCAAAAAGCACTATGGCATCACTAGGCACTCCATTTTGCCCAAAAGGATTTATAGTTGGAGGTATTGGTTTCCAGACTTCAGTTTCTTCAGGTTTTGTAGGTTCATTTTTAGTGGCTTCATCTGAAGTATTTTGAATATCCAGCTCTTGTACTTTTGAAGTATCATTACAAGATGCGAAGAAAACAATCGAACAAATAAGTAATATTATTTTTTTCATAATTCTAATTTTAAATTCCTAATATTTTTTTAAGTTGTTCTTTATCTATCTCTGCTCCAGAAAAATCGTCAAAAGCTTTTTGTGTTGCTTCAATTATATGACTTTGTATAAAAGACACGCCCTCTTTTGCACCTTGTTCTGGACTTTTAATACAACATTCCCATTCCATTACAGCCCAAACATCACAACCATATTCAGTTAATTTTGTAAAAATAGTTTTGAAATCTATTTGGCCATCTCCTGGAGAACGATATCGTCCTGCACGATTACGCCAATCATTATATCCTCCAAAAACACCTTTTTTGCCTGTTGGATTAAACTCAGAATCTTTTACATGAAAGGCTTTAATAAACTCATGGTAATGGTCTATGTACTCAATATAGTCCAATTGTTGTAACACAAAGTGGGAAGGGTCATAAAGAATATTTACGCGTTTATGATTTCCTGTGGCATCTAAAAATCGTTCGAAAGTATCACCGTCATGAATATCTTCTCCAGGATGAACTTCATAACATATATCTACACCATTTTCGTCATACACATCTAGTATTGGTAGCCATCGTTTAGCGAGTTCTTCAAATCCCATTTCAACCAGCCCTACTGGTCGTTGTGGCCAAGGGTGCCATGTATGCCAGAGTAGTGCTCCCGAAAATGTTGCGTGAACATTAAGTCCTAATCTTCGGCTTGCTATGGCTGCTTTTTTTACGGTATCTATTGCCCACTTTGTTCTTGCTTTTGGATTGTTTTTAACTGCATCTGGCGCAAAATTATCAAACATTAAGTCATACGCTGGGTTTACTGCTACTAATTGTCCTTGTAGGTGCGTTGATAATTCGGTAATTTCTAAACCATAACTATTTATTTTTCTAAACCATAACTATTTATTTTTCCTTTTAATTCATCACAATAGATCTGACTTTCAGCAGCTTTATCCAAATCAATAAGAAAGTGTTCCCATGTAGGTATTTGGATACCTTTATATCCTAAATCTGATGCCCATTTACACATCCCATCTAAAGAATTAAATGGTGATTTATTATCTACAAATTGTGCTAAAAACACAGCAGGTCCTTTAATTGTCTTCATTTTAATCGATATTAATCCAAACGTTTCCGTTTTGGTGGGATTCTACAACACGTTCAATAAAATTCATTCCTCTAACTCCATCAGTTATTGTAGGGAATTCTCCATGATTGTAAGGTTTGTTTTTAATAGCTCGTGCTATTCCTTTGTAAATATTTCCCATAGAATCAAAAATACCTTCTGGATGTCCAGGCGGTAATTTTGTACCATCAAGTGATAATTTACTGTTGTAAGAATATCCAGGCTTTAATATTTTAAGTGGTTTACCGTCTTCTAAAAGATATAAATAATTTGGATTTTCCTGTTCCCATTTTAAACCTGCTTTTTCACCATAAATTTGTATAGTAAAATTGTTTTCCTCACCAGTAGCAATTTGACTTGTACGAATAACCCCTTTAGCATTGTTAGAACAGCGTATTAATATAGTACCATCTACATCCATCTTATTATCGCTGTAAAGGTAATTTAGATCTGCTAGTACTGAATTTACATTTAATTGAGTTACATATTCAATCATATCAAATGCGTGTGTTCCTATGTCTCCAACACAACAGCTAATTCCTCCTTTTTCGGGGTCTAGTCGCCATGTGTTTTTACGCTTTTCTTTATCATGAATAATTGGGTTTATCCATCCTTGATAATATTGTGCATCAACTTTATGAACTTTTCCTATGTCTCCATTAGCTATCATTTCTCGCATTTGACGAATCATAGGATAACCTGTATATGTATAAGTCACTGCGAAAATAACTTCTGCCTTTTGGAGCGTACTCTCCAATATTTTTGCCTCTTCGTAAGTAGTGGTCATTGGTTTTTCGCAAATCACATTAAAATTATTTTCCAACAGTTTTTTGGCCATTGGGAAGTGAAGAAAGTTGGGTGTTAATATTGAGACAGCTTGCATTCTTTCTGTTTCTGGAAGTTTTAATTCTTCTTCAATTAGGGTGTCAAAATCTTTGTAAACTCTATTAGTAGGCAATCCAATTTTTTCAGCAAAACCAATGTTTTCTTCCCAAAGGGGATTAAATACACCACCAACAATTTGATATTGATCATACATTGCTGATGCCACTCTATGTAGAACACCAATAAGAGAATCTCCTCCACCTCCTAAAATCCCTAATCTAATTTTTGAGCTCATTTATCTATTTTATGTGTTCATTAAGATTTATATTCAATTTTTTCGTCTTTAAAGAAAATAGCGAAAAGCAGCATTACTCCAAATGCAAAAACTGTTGGAAACATCCAGATATCCTGCCAACTATGCGTGCCTTCTGATAGTAAATATTTATCAGAAATTTGTCCTGCAACCCAGAATCCAATTAACATGCCTATACCATAAGTTGCCAATGTAATGAGTCCTTGAGCAGCGCTTTTAAACTTTTCTCCTGCTTTAGAATCTGTATAAATCTGTCCAGACACAAAAAAGAAATCATAACATATTCCATGTAGTAAAATTCCAAGTACTAACATAAAAAATAAATCTCCTGCGTCTCCAAAGGCAAAAAGCAAATAGCGTATTCCCCAAGCTAGCATCCCAAATAAAATAGTCTTTTTTAAACCGTACTTCTTAAAGAAAAAAGGCAAAAGTAACATGAACAATACTTCAGAAATTTGACCTAAAGATGCCCAAGATGTTGAATTTTCAATCTTCATTTCAGTTAAAAAAAGACTAATATTTTGATAATAAAATGCTAATGGGATACAGATTAAAATAGAGGATATGAAAAAGATAAAGAAATTTTTGTCTTTTAATAATTTTAAAGCATCTAAGCCAAGAATATCCGTAATTCTTACTTTTTCATTTTTATTAATACTTGGAGGAGTTTTTGGTAAAGTAAAACTAAATACACCCATAATTGCAGACGCTATGGCAACCATAAAAAATGTATTCGACAACATTCCTTGTCCAATATTTTCAATGGAATCCCACTTAAATACAAGGCTAATTACCCAGCCCGCTAAAATCCATCCAATCGTTCCAAAAACACGAACCATAGGAAATTGTTTTGTAGGATTATTCATTTGATTAAAAGACACTGAGTTTACCAATGCTAAGGTTGGCATATAGGCAATCATATAGCCTAATACGTAAGGGTAAAAAGCATTAAAATCTGTAATTTGCGACATTTGATACATTAAAATAGCACCTACCAAATGTAAAACACCTAGTATTTTTTCAGCATTAAAATATCTATCTGCAATTAATCCAATAATAAAAGGCGCAATAATAGCACCCCAAGACTGTGTAGAATATGCCATTGCTGTTTCTGCACCAGAAGCATTTAAATTGTTTCCTAGAAAAGAGCTTAAAGTTAAAAACCAACCACCCCAAATAAAAAATTCGAGAAACATCATTAAGGACAATTGAAACTGTATTTTAGTTTTCATCAATACATATCATTAGTTAGTTTAATTTTTTAGCAGTATTAAGTAGCAATTCTTTAGTTGCAATAATACCATCTTCTTCATTTAGTCTATTACCTTCATATTCTACACCAATAAAGCCCGTATAACCAGCATCTTTTACAATTTGTAGCATTCTTAAATAATCTATAGTTGTTTCATTTCCGTTTTGGTCAAAGTCATAGGACTTGGCGCTAACAGCCTTGGCAGCAGGCATCATTTCTGCTACTCCTTTGTATTTGTCGTATTCTTCAATACATTTTGTATTCCAACGCTCACCACCTTCACGTTTTAAGCAAAAATTTCCAAAATCAGGTAGAACTCCACAGTTTGACATGTTAACCTTATTTATTACTTGAATTAGATAAGGGGTATTTGATGATAAATAACCATGGTTTTCAACAATAATATCTATACTTTTTTCTTTAGCATAAGTAGCTAATTGTTTAAGACTTTTAACAGAGTTTTCCATCCATATTTTAGGGTTGTCGCTTCCAAACAAATTAACGCGTATATAGTAACAGCCTAAGAAATGGCCTGCATCAATCCATTTTTTATGATTCTCAACAGCTCTCATTCTTTTTTCTTCATCTGGTGAAGAAAGGTCTCCTTCATTGTCAACCATAATCCCAAGATTTCTTAAACCATACTTTTCACTTTTCATTTTAAGCGTATCTAATAGGTTTTGCATAGCAACTTTTGGATTATCTCCTTTTGTTAAGTAATTTGAATACAACTGACTTACATATTCAAGACCTTCAAAACCCATTTCCTTTGCCTTTTGTGCAAAATCTAACGAACTCATTTCCCCATTTCTTATATGTTTATTGAAAGACCATTGCGCTAGAGATAATTTAAAAAATGGTATTTCTTCCTGAACTGATTCCTTGGGAACTACAACTTCTTCTTTTTTATCTTTATCTGATTTACAAGAAATGAATCCAATAATAAAAAGTGTTAACACTAAAATTTTCAGATTTTTAAATACGAAATAATATTTCATTCTACTTAGATTTAACATGAATTGAAGAAGGTGAATATAAATAATCAAACAACGAATCTTGTTTATTTTTATTCACTGAAAAAAATTGAACAGAAAATGATTTTAACAACAGGCAAAGCAATTCATCAATTTATGAGATTAATATGTTTTTCTGACGATACTCTAAAGGTGTGCATTTTTCATGTTTTTTAAATACTGTTGAAAAGTACTGACTTGTAGAAAAACCACAGCTAAATGCAACTTCAGCAACACTTAAATGGTCATTGCTTTTTAAAATATTTTTTGATAATTCTAATCTTTTCATCGTTAAATAACGCATAGGTGTAAGATTAGTCAATCTTTTACAATGATGTGTAAATCTAGTTAAACCAACTCCTGCAGATTGTGCCATTTTATCTATGGTCCATGCTTCAGAAATATTTTTTTCCAGTTCTTTTAAAAACAATTTAACACTACGAGAACTATCTGTTAGTTGCTCATTAAGTTCTACTTCTTCCGCGTTTAATAAATCTAGTAATAGAATTAAAAGATTATTGATTAATAATCTAATTTTTGAAGAATTACTTCCGCTATTATCTGAATCTACAACCTTTCCAATACGTTGAAAACAATCACGAATTCGTTTATCGGCTTTCCAAAGCACTTTTTCATTTTGCCTTAATATAGTGGTAAGTCTATCAAGGTCTTTTGATGCTAAAATAATCCAATCTGGCCACACCCAATTTTGATGAGGTCTTCTTACATTTAAATCTAAAATTACCCAATAAAATTTCCCCACACCAATAAAAGGATTTCCAACTTTATGAGCTTCCCAGGGACGAGTAATTGTTAAACAATTGGGGAATAGTTCCATTTCTGTGTTTTCTTGTGAATAAGGCATAAACCCTGACTCTAAAAAATGAATTTCAATACCTTCATTTCTATGCCAATCTAATCCCCAATCTTGAGATTCATTAGCATCCCAGTAACCTATGCTATTTAATCCAATAGTATCTTCGGTTAATCGCTCTCCGGGATAAGTGTATCTAGCTAAAGCTTTAAATTTTAATTTTTTTCTATTAACTGCATCAACTAGAGGTAAACACGTATCTGCATGATAGACAATTCCGTCAGCTTCAAAGGGCGTGATTTTTTGTATATTTATCTTCACTGAAAAAAAATGAACATTATTATTATGCAAATTAATTAATTTGGCAAGAAATGAAAGAATTTATCAAAAATATTATCTAATGAACAATAACTATTTAAATGCCATAGATGAAGAATATGATGCTATCGTTGTGGGCACAGGAATCTCAGGAGGATGGGCAGCTAAAGAACTTTGCGAAAATGGATTAAAAACTCTTGTTCTTGAACGCGGTAGAATGATTAAACATGGAGAGTATCCTACAGCAACGCTTGATCCTTGGGATTTACCTAATGGTGGAGTAGCATCACGAGAAACTAGAGAGCGCAAACCAAAGCAACATCGCACAGGTTATGTTACTTCTGAAGCACATCAGCATTTTTTTGTAGACGATTTAAAGCATCCTTATAATGAAGACCGTCGTTTTGATTGGATAAGAGGGTATCATGTTGGTGGTCGTTCTTTAACTTGGGGTAGACAAAGTTATAGATTAAGTGATATTGATTTTAGCGCCAATAAAAAAGAAGGTATTGCTATAGATTGGCCAGTTAGATATAAAGATATTGAACCTTGGTATGACCATGTAGAAGAGTTTATTGGTGTTAGCGGTGAAAATTTAGGTTTAAAACAGCTTCCAGACCAGAAGTTATTAAAACCCATGAACTTGAATTGTGTTGAAGAACACTTAAAAAGTTCTATTTCAGAAAATTTTGATGACAGACTACTTACTATTGGTAGAACAGCACATATAACTGAAGGTACAAAAGAAGGATTGGGTAGAACTGAATGTCAATATAGAAATAGATGTATGAGAGGTTGTCCGTTCGGAGCGTATTTTAGCAGTAATTCATCCACACTTCCTATGGCAGAAGCTACAGGAAATATGACCTTAAGACCAAATTCTATTGTTCACGAGGTGATTTATGATGAACAATTAGGAAAAGCAACTGGTGTAAGGGTAATTGATACTGAAACCAAAGAAGTTATAATATTTAAAGCAAAAGTAATTTTCTTATGTGCCTCAGCAATTGCTTCTGCTTCTATATTACTACAATCAAAGTCTAACAGATTCCCTAATGGATTAGGAAATGATAGTGGTGAGCTTGGTCATAATATCATGGACCACCATTTTCATGTAGGTGCTGTAGCAAAGGCTAAAGGGTTTGATGATAAATATACCAAAGGACGAAGAGCTAATGGAATATATATACCAAGATTTAGAAACTTAGGAGGAGAGACTAATCAAAAAGATTTTTTAAGAGGTTATGGCTATCAAGGTGGAGCAGGTAGAGGAAGTTCGTCTGAATTAGTAGCTGAATTAAAATATGGAGAAGAATTAAAAGAAGCCATATTAAAACCAGGAGAATGGCGTATTAATTTATTAGCATTTGGTGAAACGCTTCCAGATCATAAAAATAGAATGTATCTAGACTACGACAAAAAAGATGAATGGGGACTACCAATAATAACTTTTGATGCAGACTTTGGAGACAATGAAATGGCTATGCGAAAAGACATGCAAGAACAAGCCGTGAGAATGTTAGAAGCTGCTGGATTTACAGATATTAAAGGGTATGATAATGCTGAAGGAAGAGCCATGGGATTAGGAATTCACGAAATGGGAACTGCTCGTATGGGAAGAGATCCTAAAACCTCTGTTTTAAATGCAAACAATCAAATCCATACTTGTAAAAACGTTTATGTTACAGATGGTGCATTTATGACCTCTGCAGGTTGTCAAAATCCGTCGCTTTCCTATATGGCATTTACAGCAAGAGCGGCTAATCATGCTGCAAAAGAATTTAAAAGTTGAACATTATTAGTTTATAATGAGTAATAAATATTTAAATGTAATAGAAGAATATGATGCAATAGTTGTAGGCACTGGAATCTCTGGTGGATGGGCAGCTAAAGAACTTTGTGAAAACGGACTAAAAACCCTTGTTCTTGAACGAGGTAGAATGATTAAACATGGAGAGTATCCAACAGCAGATTTAGATCCATGGGACTTACCAAATGGTGGAGAGCCTTCACGTAAAACTAGAGAACATAAACCTAAGCAACATCGTACTGGCTTTGTTACCACTGAAGCAAGACAGCACTTTTTTGTAGATGATTTAAAACACCCGTATAACGAAGATCGACGTTTTGATTGGATTAGAGGGTATCATGTTGGAGGTCGTTCTTTAACTTGGGGAAGACATAGTTACAGATTAAGTGATATAGATTTTGAAGCTAATAAAAAAGAAGGAATTGCCATAGATTGGCCAGTAAGGTATAAAGATATTGAGCCTTGGTATAGTCATGTTGAAGAGTATATTGGTGTTTGCGGAGAGAATTTAGGCTTAAAGCAACTTCCTGATCAGAAATTATTAAAACCAATGAATTTAAATTGTGTTGAAGAACATTTTAAAAGTAAGGTTGCTGAAAATCTAGACAACAGAGCTATTACCGTTGGAAGGGTTGCACATATAACCGAAGGCACAAAACCCGGGTTAGGGAGAACAGAATGCCAATACAGAGATAGATGTATGAGAGGTTGCCCTTTTGGAGCCTATTTTAGTAGTAACTCATCTACCCTTCCTGCTGCTGAAGCGACAGGTAATATGACCTTAAGACCAAATTCTATTGCTTATGAAGTGGTTTATGATGAAAAAACAGGTAAAGCTAGTGGTGTAAAAATAATTGATGCAGAAACGAAGGAACTTATTGAGTTTAAAGCTAAAGTAATTTTCTTATGTGCTTCGTCTGTTGCTTCGGCTTCTATTTTATTGCAATCAAAGTCTAATCGGTTTCCTAATGGATTAGGCAATGATAGTGGAGAACTAGGACACAATCTAATGGATCATCATTTTAGAGTTGGAGCATCAGGTACAGCAGTAGGTTTTGAAGATAAGTATTATAAAGGGAGACGTCCTAATGGCGTTTACATTCCAAGATTTAGAAACCTTGGAGGTGATACTAACAAGAAAGAATTCTTAAGAGGTTACGGTTATGAGGGAGGAGCTGGAAGAGGCAGCTTGTCTGAAATAGTTAGTGAACTTAAATATGGAAAAGACCTTAAAGAAGCAATTTTAAAACCTGGAGAATGGCGTATGGGTATTACTGCATTTGGAGAAACACTTCCAAATCATAAAAATAGAATGTATTTAGATTACAATAAAAAAGATGAATGGGGTTTGCCTACAGTAACATTTGATGCTAATTTTGGAGAAAACGAATTGGCAATGCGCAAAGACATGAAGGAACAAGCTGTTAAAATGTTAGAAGCAGGTGGATTCAAAAATATTCAACCTTATGACGATATTGGAGGTATGGGACTGGGCATACATGAAATGGGCACTGCTCGTATGGGAAGAGATCCAAAAACCTCAGTTTTAAACAAACACAATCAAGTACATGCCTGTAAAAATGTTTATGTTACAGATGGTGCATTTATGACATCTTCTGCATGTCAAAATCCATCGCTTTCCTATATGGCATTTACTGCAAGAGCGGCTAATCATGCTGCAAAAGAATTAAAAAAAGAAAGAACTTAAATAATACATCATGAAAAGAAGAGAAGTAATAAAAAAAATGGGTCTTACAACTGGATTCATTTTAGCATCACCATCAATTGTTAGTTTATTACAAAGTTGTACTAGCGAATCTGAGCAATGGATTCCTCAATTTTTTTCTGAAGAACAAGGTGTTGTTCTTAAAAATATTGTTGATGTATTTTTGCCTAAAACGGATATCCCATCAGCATCAGAAGTTAATGTGCCACAGTTTATTGATACTTATATTAATGAAGTCATGGATATAAAAGATCAAGATAAAATTAAAGTAGCTTTTGAAAGCCTATCAGCTCTAATTAGAACCAATTATAACGAAAATATAAGTAAGGTTACAGAAGAGAACTATAAAGATCTTCTAGATAAGCACATGCTTATAGTATTAAAAGACCAACCACCAAAACTAGAAACAGAACCAATGACTATTTCTGAATTGCTGAATAGTATGAAGTGGATGACCATTAATGCTTATAAAATAAGTGAAACTATTGGTGAAACTGTTTTAGCATACGATCCTTACCCTGCAGCTTATTATTGTGGTGATTTAAATGAGTTAACAGGAGGTAAAGCATGGTCTTTATAATTTTGCAGTTAGATAGTGATACATGAACAATTTGTTCAAAATATTGATTTTCATTATATACCTAACGCCATTAACTAGTTGTAAAGAAGAAAAAACACCTAAAGTTTCAAATGAATGGATTCAACTATTTAATGGGGAAAATTTAAATGATTGGTTTATTAAAATTAGTGGATACCCTCTTAATGAAAATCTGTATAATACTTTTCGAGTTGAGAATGGCTCATTAATAGTATCATATTCTGGCTATGAAAATTTTAATAATTCATACGGACATATATTTTACAAGAAACCATTTTCAAGCTATAAATTAAGATTACAATATAGATTTATTGGAGACCAAATAAATGGTGGAGAGGATTGGGCTAAAAAAAATAGCGGTGTTATGATTCATTCTCAATCTCCTGAAAGTATGGGAATTAATCAAGACTTTCCTGTTTCTATAGAAATACAATTATTAGGAGGATTAGAAGACGGTAAAGTGCGTCATACAGCTAATCTATGTACTCCAGGGACACATATAGTAATGAACGACAAATTGGTCACAACACATTGTATAGATTCGTCTTCTAAAACTTATTACGATGACCAATGGATAAATTTGGAGGTTTTGGTGATTAAAGATTCTATAATTACACACAAAATTAATGGAATAGAAGTACTATCTTATTCAAAACCTCAAATAGGCGGAGAATATAATACAATGAAAGAAAGAGAAGGAGAATTGTTAACCGAAGGTTACATTTCATTACAAAGTGAAAGTCATCCTATTGAGTTTAGAAATATTGAATTGTTAGAATTAGAGAAGTAGTTAAAATACAAATTTAGTGTTTTTTAATAAATACGTAATCCAGTTTCCTTGTCAAAAAAGTAAGCTTTAGATAAGTCTAAGAACAACTCAATGGTTGAATCAATTTCGACTTTAACATCAGACCTAAACGTCGCTATTAACTCTAAAGCGTTATATTCTATATAAATATGCTTTTGATTTCCTAAAAGTTCTATAGCAATAACCCTTCCTTTTAATGTAGTATATGATTTTAATTTTTCTTTCTCCCAACGTAAATTCTCAGATCTAATTCCTAAACAAATTTCTTTTCCTGTATTTTCTTTTAAATTATTTAGCCCTAGTTTAGATAAATCAAATTTCTTTCCATTATTATCTTTAAATATATATTTATGCTCTTGAACTTCTATTTTTCCATCAATAAAATTCATTTGAGGAGAACCAATAAATTCTGCAACAAATTTATTTTGAGGATTATTAAATAAATCTATTGGAGTATCAATTTGCATGATTTCACCTTCTTTCATCACTACTATTCTTTCGCCTAAAGTCATTGCTTCTACTTGGTCATGCGTAACATATATCATAGTAGTATCAAGTCTCTTGTGCAATTTAGCCAATTCAATACGCATTTTACTCCTTAATTTAGCATCTAAATTACTTAAAGGCTCATCAAATAAAAAAACTTCAGGTCGTCGTACTATGGCTCTACCTATAGCTATTCTTTGACGTTGACCACCAGACATTTTCCCAGGTTTTCTATCTAATAATGACTCCACATTCAAAATCTTTGCAGCTGACATTACTCTATCCTTAATTTCTGCTTTAGGCACTTTTTTTATCTTTAATCCAAAGGCCATATTTTCATAAGAATTCATATGCGGATATAAGGCGTAGTTTTGAAAGACCATAGCTATTCCTCTTTCGCTAGCAGCTATATCATTTACTTTTTCTTCGCCTATAAAAAGTTCTCCTTCAGTAATTTCTTCAAGACCAGCAATCATTCTTAAAACCGTTGATTTTCCACAACCTGAAGGACCTACTAGAACAACAAATTCTTTGTCTTTTATAACACAACTTATTCCTTTTACAGCTTCTGCACCTCCTTTATATGTTTTTTTGATATTTGATAGCTTTACCTCTCCCATAATTTTATGTAAATATTAAACTGTTCTTTAAAAGCATTTTTTTAATTCAATGGATATAATGGTCTTCCTGAAATAGGGTTTTGAGGATATTTATTACATAATTCGGCTAAAATATCTTCATGTGTTATCGCAACATTCATAACGGTATCGTTTCCTCCATAATAGATAAGTATATCACCATTATCTTTTCTTATTGCTCCGCAACTAAAAACGACATTAGGGACATGTACATAACTATCGCTTTTTACGATACAATCTACTTTTGAAGGAAATAGTATAGGAATGTTAGATACTTTTACTCTTTCGGGAAATTGCAAATCATGTAAAGCTACTCCTAAAACATAAGGATTACCATCCATTGTACTTCGTACACCATGAAAAATATTTATCCACCCGTATTTGGTTTTAATAGGTGGTGCCCCTGGACCAATTTTATCTGAAAAACTACTTGGACCATCATTTTGCAACATTACAGGTTGCTCTATAATATTCCAATTCCCTTCTTCAATATTTTTCGTAGATCCAATTTTTATTTGCTTATAAATTCCTCCAATATGTTTATTTGTATTATCATTTGGTCGAAATAAACCATAATATTTTTTATTTATTTTTTCAGGAAAAATAACCACATTTCTCATATCTGTTTTTAAAAGTGGCCCGTGACGTTTAAACAATTTAAAATCTTTTGTTGTAGCTAATGACACTCTTACTCTATGTGCTATTGTTGGATGATATGCACTATAAGTAATATAATAAGTCTCTTTTATTTTAGTAATACGTGGATCTTCTACTCCGCCACGTTCGTTTTCTATTAATTCATCTATCTCAACCCCATCAGCAAAAAAATCACTCTTGTTACAAGGTAACATTGCAGGTTTTTTATCTATACTCCAATTATTTAACCCATTGTTACTTTTAGCTATTCCTAACACCGAAATCCCATTGCGTAAATGCGATCGAAATAGCATAATTACTTTTCCATTATATTCTGCAATTCCAGCATTATGAACAGTTATTGTTTGCAATTTTGGATCTGTCCATACTTTATTTACCATATTAGCAGTAATAATAGGGTTCTCTTTATATCGGAGTATTGGATTACATAAATCTAATTTTTTAATCATTAATTTAGTTTTTGAGTTTCTAAAAAGATCAACAAACTTTCTATTGTTGATTCCGCTCCTGAGTTTTTATTAATTTCTTTTGGAGAAATAATACCATCAAAACTAACTCCTGTTGATGAATTATAAATACTACTTTTAGCATCATTATTACCTAATAACCATGATTCTAAATCTAAAACAAGGTTTAAATATTTTTCTTCTTTTGAATATTGATATGCTTCAGATGCTGCCCAAATCATAGGACGCAAACCATAGACAATTTGAGGATAACTACTTCTTTTAATTTCGGTATAACTATTTTCTTCAGTCTTTTTTATCCAAAACTAAATTAATGATTAAAAAATT
>JAADHG010000179.1 GCA_013151975.1 Chlorobiota bacterium
TATTTTATTTTTTACCGAAATGTGGGAGCGTTTTTCCTATTATGGAATGCGAGCCTTATTAGTTATGTTTTTTACTGCTTCACTATTAGATGGTGGTTGGGGCTGGCCAAGAGAACACGCCTTTGCTATTTTTGGTACCTATACCTCTTTAGTATATCTATCTACTCTATTAGGAGGCTATTTTGCCGATAAAAAAATAGGCTATCGTTATGCTGTTTTAGTAGGTGCTTTGTTAATGACTATTGGTCATGCTTGTATGGCTTTAGAAACGCCATTTTTTATATACTCAGGATTAACTTTTTTAGTTTTTGGTAGCGGTTTCTTTAAACCAAATATGACCTCTATAATCTCAGAAATGTATAAAGGTAAGGAAGAAAAGAAAGATGGTGCTTATACTATTTTTTACATGGGAGTTAATGCAGGAGCCTTTCTGGGAATTTTATTATGTGGCTATTTAGGAGAAAAAGTTGGTTGGAGTTGGGGCTTTGGTTTAGCAGGAGTTTTTATGTTATTTGGATTATTACAGTTCTGGTATGCTCAAAACATATTTGGAAGTATTGGTCTTAAGCCTGAAAAACAAAACGAGAAAGCTACCGAATTAAAAGAAGGTGAACCAAAATTAAATCCTTTTACAAGGTTTCAGTTATCAATTATTGTAATAGCAGCTGTTTTAGGGTTGGCTTGGATTTTAAACGATCCCGTAGCTAAAATTTCTGAAGGAGAATATAATCTTTTTGATTTTTCAATGCTTGGTTTAGACGGACCATCATTTATTATATTAATGGCTCTTTTGCTTTTTATTTTATTGTTAGTTATTCGCCTTCCAAAATATGATAAAATAACAAGAGATAGAATGTTGGCAGTTATGTTTTTTGCTTTTATTACTATTTTCTTTTGGGCAATTTTTGAACAGGCTCCAAGTTCATTAACTATTTTTGCTAGAGATTATACTCAAAGGGTTTTAGAAGGGAATTCAGCTCTAACTTTCAAAATAGTAAATTCTTTAATGACCTTAATCCCTTTAGGAATAATTACACGAGTACTTTGGCTGTTATTCAAGAAAACCTTTGATAAATATGCGAAGTCTAATATTTTTTTAGCGACAAGTTTTGTTATCATATGGGCAATTGCAATCTGGATGTTATATACTGAATTTTTGAAGGATATAGCAGAAGTTCCAGCATCTTGGTTCGGAATATTAAACTCTTTATTTATTATAGCATTTGCACCACTCTTTTCTAAATGGTGGGAAAGTAAATACAATCCTAATGCAAATACAAAGTATGCCATTGGGATGGTTTTATTAGGAATAGGAATGGCTTGTGTAGCAATTGGGTCATCATCAATTCCAATAGGAGCTAAAACAGCTTCTGTAAGTATGATTTGGTTAATTTTAGTATATTTCTTTCATACAATGGGAGAGTTATGTGTTTCTCCAGTAGCTTTATCTTATGTGAGTAAGTTAGTTCCTGGACGAATGATTGCCATGATGTTTGGTATTTGGTATTTAGCGGTTGCCATAGGAATGAAGCTAGCAGGTGTTTTTGGAGAAGCGTCTGAAAGTATTGCAAAAACAGAAGGATTGAGTTCTTTCTTCTGGTTATTAACTATAGTAGCTGTTAGTTTAGGAGTATTTTCATTACTTATGTATCCTATAATTAAAAAATTGATGCATGGTGTACGTTAAACGATAAAAACGTTAAAATAAACGTAAAATGCTCCTATTTAGGAGCATTTTTTGTAAGTTTCGCACGCCTAATACAACAAATCATATGTTATGAAAAAAATAATAGTACTTGTTCTACTTACAGTATTTACCACAGTAAATAGTTTTGCACAAGAAATTAACTGGGTAAGCCTTGAAGAAGCTGTTGCGCTTCAAAAGAAAAAACCAAAAAAAATAATGATGGATATGTACACCGTTTGGTGCGGTCCATGTAAAATGCTAGATAGAAACACCTTTCAAAATAAAGACGTGGCAGATTATGTAAATAAATATTATTACGCGGTCAAGTTTAATGCCGAAGGTAATGATGTTGTTGAGTTTAAAGGAAAAACTTATACAAATCCAAATTATGATCCAGCGAAAGCTAAAAGGAAAAATGGTTACCATGAATTAACAAGATATTTTGAAATTCAAGCCTATCCAACAATCATATTTTTAGAAGAGAACTTAGAACTTTTAACACCACTTCGTGGTTATAAAACACCTCAAGATTTAGAGCTTTATCTCAAATTATTTAAGAATAATGATTATAAAGACATGGATACTCAAGAAAAATTCAATGTCTATTACAAAGCATTTAAACCTGAATTTCAAAGCGAGTAAATACAACTAAAAACGATATACAAAAGCGCCCTTTTTACTAGTTTGGTAAAAAGGGATTTTTTTTGCTTTACAGGTTTTAGCCCAACGTTCTTGATAGCTTTTGTAATTACTACCATCACTAATAATTAATTTGGGGTGTAAACTATCAATTAACCTTTTGAGATTTATTTTAGGTGAGTTTCGCAATAGAATAATATCAGGAGTAAATGTCTTTACATTATATACACCAATACTATCAATTACAAGAATTTTATTTGTTTTAAGTAGGTAAACAGACTGTATTGAGTCTTGTTTTATTTTAGTGATATGTTCTCCAACCTTATAATTAGTAATAACCTTATCATATTTTAAAACAGAATCGTTTAAATTATGATGTAAGTTTAATTGATTCTTATTCTTAAAGCCGATAATACTATATCTTGATTTATGAAATATAACAAAGGTTTTAGAGTTGGATTTGTAAGAATCATATATGAAATAACCTTGACTAAAAAGGATGGCTATTAGTAGATAAATAACGCTTCTGTAAGTTTTTTGTTTAATAAAATTGATAATAAGAATTAAAAGTAGATAACTAATAAGTACATGCTCAATATTGAAAGAAATATTTTTGAATAAAAAAGATTCTTGATTAGAAATCCAACCCACAAAGGTGTTCATCAATCCAATGATACTTCCATAAGTTGAAGCTAAGAACTCTGGAAGGATATTAAGTAATGCTAACCCAATAACAATAATTCCAAAGCCTAAAATAGTACCTAAAAAAGGAATGATTACTAAATTTGAAACAAAGAACAATCCTGGGAATTGATGGAAGTAAAAGAGGCTAATGGGGATAATACCAAACTGAGCAGCAAGAGTTACTGTAAAAATTCCCCATAAGAATTTAAAAAATTTAGTTTTTGGATGCCATAAACTGTATAGCATAGGTTGAATAATAACAATAGCAAAAACAGCCAAATAGCTTAATTGAAATCCTACATCAAATATAAAAGTAGGTTTAAAGAGCAATAAGAAGAACATAGAAATAGCCAAAGTGTTAAAAACATTGGTTGGTCTATTTAAATTCATTGCAATGGCAACAATGGTAAACATACTTACAGCTCTAACTACTGATGCTGATAAGCCGGCGATAATAGCAAAACTCCAAAGTATTAGCACAAGAATAATAGTTTTATAAACTTTGCCATGCTTAATAGATTCTATGGGTTTAAAAACGAAATTTAAGAGTAGGAGAATAATACCAACATGTAATCCTGAAACTGCCAAAATATGAATTGCCCCAGCCTTGGTATAGCTATCGTAAATGTCTTTTGAAACATCTTGTCGCTGCCCCAACAATAATGCATTAATAATAGCTAGCTCATCATTTTTAAAATTATAGTGCTTTAATTTTGTGTTGATTTTTTCTCTAAGTTGGCTTGCTAAACCAAAAATTGTATTGGCATTACTTTCAACTTTTAAGAGTTCAGTATTTTCAATAAAAAGCTGGTGATAAATATGTTTCTTTTTTAAATAACTTTTATAATTAAACTGATGTGGATTTAAAGGTGAAATAAGGTCTTTGAATTGCGTTTTTGCAATTAGAATATCGTCAACATTTAGCTTATTAAATAAAGTATCTTTTTCAATATTTAATAAGGATTTTCCAGAAACTTTGGTATTGTTAATTTTTAAAATATCGATAACATACTTATCATAATAATTGCCCGACTTTAAAACCTCTCTAATTCTAAAAGAAATAAGGGACACATTTTCATTACCAATTGTTGTATGTTTTGTATAATGGTTTTTCCAGCTAGATTGTTCGTGAACTTTTATAGTTAATCCTCCAAGAGTTATTGTGGCTAAATACGCAATAATTCCAAACCAAATAGATTGCTTGTATTGAAGATTTGTGAGGAATAAACCTATACCTAAAATTACTGATAACGCAATACTTATAAACACAAAAGCAGTTAATCCTATAGAAGTAAAATAACCTATAAGAATGCCAATAACAAGGCAAAATGTAAGTTTTATTATAGTGAAATTAAGTAACTTCATGAGTGTAAGATAGTAAATATCTTACAGAATTTGTCTAACTTCAATGAATGCTAATTTCCAATAAGGTTCAGATAATGAGGATGTTATTACGCCTTTGCTTGTTGTAGCGTGTATGAATTTAATATTTCCGTTTTCAGAATTTACAATTAATCCAACGTGGTTTATGTCCTTACCATTTTTACTGGTTTTAAAGAATAACAAGTCTCCTTTTTTTGCTTTTTGCAAAGTAATTTGTTGCCCTTGTTTTGCCATATCGCGAGAAACTCTTGGTAAAGCAATAGCTTCTTTTTTAAAGGAAATGTATATCAATCCAGAGCAATCCATCCCTTTATTTGTTGTGCCTCCATATTTATACCTAGTGCCACTAAAAGTTATGGCATAATTAATAATGTTGTCTGCTTTAGAATTTTTAGAAACAGATGTTATGGTTTTTGTCTGATTACTTTTTTGAGTAGTTTGAACATATCTAGTAGATTTACAAGAGCTGAAACTTAAAAAAACAAGAAATATAAAGGGCAAAACACGCATAAACCAAATTTTGATTTAAGCTAATTTACAGAATTATAAATTAATTGCGCCGTTTTTGTACTAGCACCTTTTCCTCCTAATTTTTTTTCAAGATCATAATAGTCTAAAAAGAATTTTGCACGTTCATAGCCATCAAGAATGTTAGTAAGTTCTTGTTTAAGCCGTTTTGTGTTAAATTCACTTTGAATAAGCTCAGTAACTACTTCCTTATCCATAATTAGGTTGACCAAAGAAATATATTTTATGTGTTTTACTAAGCGCTTACCAATTTGATACGACAACCAACTCCCTTTGTAGCAAACCACTTGAGGGACTTTAAATAATGCTGTTTCTAAAGTTGCTGTTCCAGATGTTACCAGAGCTGCTGTAGAAACACTTAATAAATCGTAGGTTTTATTACTTACAAAATGCACATGAGTATTATCAATAAATGGTTCGTAAAAACTATAATCCTGACTTGGTGCGCCAGCAATTACAAACTGATAATCTGAAAAATCTTTGACAACGCTTAACATTATGGATAACATTTTACGAATTTCTTGTTTGCGACTTCCGGGTAATAAGGCAATTATAGGTTTTTCATTGAGCTCATGTTGTGCCCTGAATTCATATTCATCAATTTGTACTCTATCTGAAATTGCATCAATTAAAGGGTGTCCAACAAAGGTTACAGGGTAATTGTGTTTGTCTTCATAAAACGTCTTTTCAAACGGAAGGATAACATACATATTATCGATATCTCGTTTTATAGCATTTATTCTATTTTCTTTCCAAGCCCATATTTGAGGTGAAATATAATATTGGGTATTAAAATGGTTTTGTTTAGCCCATTTGGCAATACGTAAATTAAATCCAGGATAGTCAATAAATATTATAACATCAGGATGATATGCTTCAATATCTTGTTTGCAAAAAGTTAGATTTTTAGTTATGGTTCTTAAATTCATGATTACTTCAAGAAAACCCATAAAAGCTAAATCTTTATAGTGCTTTACTAAAACACCACTTACTTGTTGCATAAGATCGCCACCCCAAAATCTAAATTCGGCATTAAGATCTTCTCTTAATAAGGCCTTCATTAAATTGGAACCATGTAAATCTCCTGACGCTTCTCCAGCAATAATGTAATACTTCATAAATTAAAAACTCTGAGATATTTTTGGTGTTCTTTTAGATTTAGTTTTTTTGATTAAAAGCCCATTGTAGGCTAAAATTTAATAATAAATGTAAAAATAGCTATAAAAACAGTAATTAATAATACACCTCTAGCACGATAATCTTGTTTCTTTTTTATAAAAATAAAGAAGACTACTAAATTTAAAATAGCCCCCAAACTAACAAGTTTTCCTATAAACCCTTCAGCAATAGCCGCTTTTATTACCGTTGTAAAACTATCGCCATTACCAAATAATGTAGCCGTAATAAAAACCCCTATAATATTGGCTGTTAAGCCAATTAGTATTCCAATAATAATATCTTTTTTAATCATGTAACGACCACGAGTTTAATTGTTGTATAAAATGATGTGCTGTAAGGTCAAATTGAACAGGAACAACCGAGACATAGCCATGTTCTAAAGCCCATTCATCGGTATCTTCACCTTTATCTAAATTAACAAATTTTCCCGTAAGCCAATAGTAATCTTTACCATGAGGGTTTTTACGTTTGTCAAATTCTTCAACCCAATTGGCTTTTGCTTGTCTACAAATTTTTATACCTTTAATATCCTGTTTTTTTAATTTAGGAAAGTTCACATTAAGCACAATACCTTTTGGCAATCCGTTTTTTAACACATTTAAGGTAATGGTTTTAATAAAATCTTCTGTGGGTTCAAAATTAGCGTCCCAATCATAATCTAATAGTGAGAACCCAATTGCTGGAATCCCTTCAATACCAGCTTCAATTGCAGCACTCATAGTCCCTGAGTAAATAACGTTAATGGATGAGTTTGAGCCATGATTAATGCCAGAAACACACAAATCGGGTGTTCTATCTAAAATTTCATGAACTGCCAATTTAATACAATCGGCAGGTGTTCCAGAAGTACTGTATTCAGTTTGTGGACCATCGTCAATCTGTTCTTGTTTACAATGCAAAGTAGCATCAACAGTTATGGCATGCCCCATGCCACTTTGTGGGCTATCCGGAGCAACTACTACAACATCGCCAATGGTATTCATTACTTTAATTAAAGTACGAATTCCAGGTGCTGTTATGCCATCATCATTAGTAATTAATATCAAGGGTTTTTTGTGCATGTGCTATAATGAGATTTATATTTACAAAAGTAGGTAAATTCAGTATGAATTACCTATTTTGTGGTGTTTAACAAAAAATTATTACCATAACTTAATATTGGCATAGTTTTTTCTTTAATTTAGATGAAAATTTCACCCAATAATAAAGAATTGATTAGATGAAAAGGAAATATAATATTTTATTACTTACTCTACTACTAGCGTTTGCTTCTTGTAGTTTTACTTCCAAAACTTTTGAAAATGATGACAGAGACAAACAACTTATTCAGGTTATTACGTATGTTTTAGAAGAGGGGCATTTTGAGCCTAAGGAAATGAATGACACATTTTCTGAAGATGTTTTTGAACATTATATAGATCAAATAGATCCATTTAGACGCTATTTTTATCAGTCTGATATCAAAGAATTTGAAAAATATAAAACAGAGCTTGATAATCAAATAATGGCTTATGATGTTTCATTCTTTAATTTGACACACGAACGATTGATTAAGCGTATTAATGAATCAAAAGACATTTACAAAGAAGTTTTAGCAAATCCTTTTGATTATAGTATTAATGAGACGTTTAATACAGATTATGAAAATTTAGGATATGTCAGTTCAAAAAAAGAAATGAAAGAACGCTGGAGAAAACAACTTAAGTTTTCGGCAATTGCGAATTATCATGACCTAGTCACTGAACAAGAGAATGATAGTAAGAGGAAAAAAGAATTAAGTGAGTTAGATCCTGAAGAAATAAATAATTTAAGCAATGTTGAAAAAGAAAGATTTTTTAACGAAGATGA
Organism: Chlorobiota bacterium; assembly: GCA_013151975.1. Classification (GTDB taxonomy): domain Bacteria; phylum Bacteroidota; class Bacteroidia; order Flavobacteriales; family Flavobacteriaceae; genus JAADHG01. Next base: position 7,949 of record JAADHG010000179.1, read on the forward strand.
AGATAAGAAATTTGTTAAAAAATCAAACACAGAGTTAGAGCAAGAAGCTAGAGAAGTTACATTGCGGTCGCTGGATGAGTTATACGATTTTATTGATGATAGACAACGAAAAGATTGGTTTACAGTTTATATAAATGCTATTGTAGAAGAATATGACCCACATACTTTTTATTTTGCTCCAGAAGAGAAAGATCGTTTTGATGTGGCCATGTCGGGAAAATATGAAGGGATTGGAGCTAGACTTCAAAAGAAGATGGATAACATTATTGTAAACGAAATTATTTCTGGAGGTTCAGCTTGGAGACAGAATAAATTAGAAGTCGGAGATATTATTTTAAAAGTAAGACAGGAAGACGAAGAAGAGGCTGTAAATGTAGTTGGTATGCGTTTAGATGATGCTGTTAAATTTATAAAGGGACCAAAAGGTACTAATGTAATTTTAACGCTTAAGAAAGTAGATGGTACTATAAAAGATTTGTCAATTCCACGAGACGAAATTGAACTTGAAGAAACCTATGCAAAATCATCAACGGTTATTAAAAATGGCAAAACTTTTGGGGTTATCAACTTACCTAAATTTTATGTAAATTTTCAAGATTATAATAAGCGCAATGCTGCTAGCGATATTAAAAAAGAGATTATACGTTTAAAAGCAGAAGGTATGGAAGGGCTTGTTATCGATTTACGAAATAATGGAGGTGGTTCATTAAAAACAGTAGTTGATATGGCTGGTTTATTTATTAAAGATGGACCAATTGTACAAGTACGTACAACAGGAGAACCTAGAGAGGTTCTGAGTGATAAAGATCGTTCTATAATTTGGGATGGGCCTTTGGTGATATTAGTTAACGAATTATCAGCATCAGCTTCCGAGATTTTAGCTGCTGCAATGCAAGATTATAAAAGAGCTATTGTAATTGGTAGCAAGCAAACTTATGGTAAGGGAACGGTTCAAAATGTATTAGATTTAAACCGAATAGTGAAAAGTAATACTCATGGAGATATGGGAGCGCTTAAATTTACCACGCAAAAATTCTATAGAATTAATGGAGGCTCAACACAGCTTGAAGGTGTAAAAAGTGATGTGGTTGTCCCAGACCGTTACAGTTACATTGATATAGGAGAAAAGGATCAAGACAATCCATTACCTTGGGATAAAATTGAAGCGGCGACTTATACACTTTGGGATAGTTATTTTGATTATGACGCGACTATAAAAAAGAGTAATGAACGTATGCAGAACAGTGAACAACTAAAATTAATTGATGAAAATGCACATTGGATAAAGAAAATTAGGGACAGAAAAGAGTTTTCTTTAAACTATAATGAATATAAGGCTAAGCTGGATCAAAGTGAAGATGAAGCTAAGCGGTTTGACAAATTAGCAGATTATAAAACTAACCTAACATTTAAATCGTTACCATACGAAATGGCTTTAATGCAGCAAGATTCAACCTTAAAAATTAAGCGTAATCGCTGGCATGAAAATTTGAGTAAGGATGTATATATGGAGGAAGCACTTAATGTGCTTAACGATCTTAAAATGTCTTATGGAGTAAAAACCAAAGTGGCTGCGACCATTAAAGATTAATATCTTTACTAAGATAAATAATAAAAAAGGCTGCAAAAGTTTTAAAACTTTTGCAGCCTTTTTTATTATTTTAGTTTTCGAATTCTATTGTTGAACACCTGGAGGATATTTCTCCATAATCTTTGCAACAAATTCTTTAATACGCTCTATTTTTTTATCCATGTTTTTTGCCAAGTAACCTGTACCTATACCTTGCCAAACCAATTCTTTTTTGTTAGCATCAATTAAATCTATGTATAATGTGCCTTCTGTTGAGGTATAGATGCCACCACCATAATAAGGAACTCCTCCCCAAAACCATGGATTCCAATAACCATAGCCGTATCCATAACCAAACCCGAACCCATTATAATATGAATTAACACGTTCTTTTTCTTTAGTAAAAATACTAACTAACAAATCTGGGTTTTCAGATTTAGTAAACCCTTTGGCTAACATTTCAGCTTCAATGGCGCGAAGAATGCGACGTTTGTCTAAATCACTAATTTCTGCTTTATCAATTCCAGCTTTATAAAACGCAAAAGTTTTATAGGTATTAAAATTAGCGTTTTTATCATAATCGGCCGCTACTCTTACAGAGCTGCATGATGTTATTACTAAAAGAAGCAATGCAAGAGGTAATATTTTAAATAACTTTTTCATAGTAAATATATTTAAGGTTAAAACAAATTCAATAAATTATCATCAACAGTATTTGGTAAAGTAACTCTAAGGTTTGGTTCAACTTCCATAGCTCGTTTTATTGCAAAAACAGCTTCTTTATTTCTCGCCCAACTTCGTCTTGAAATACCATTGTTTACATCCCAAAATAGCATTGATTTTAATCGCCTTTCAGCATCTTTACTACCATCAAGAACCATACCAAATCCACCATTTATGACTTCGCCCCAGCCTACGCCACCGCCATTGTGTATACTTACCCATGTGGCTCCTCTAAAGCTATCACCGATTACATTTTGTATTGCCATGTCTGCTGTAAAACTGGAACCATCATAAATATTACTGGTTTCTCTGTATGGTGAATCGGTTCCGGAAACATCATGGTGGTCACGTCCTAAAACGATATATCCAATGTCTCCTTTAGCTATAGCATCATTAAATGCAGTTGCAATTTTCATCCTTCCTTCAGCATCAGCATATAATATTCTGGCTTGTGAACCAACGACTAGTTTGTTTTCTTGAGCTCCTTTTATCCACTGAATATTATCAGCCATTTGTTGTTGGATTTCTTCAGGAGATTTTTGTTTTATGTCTTCTAAAACTTGACAGGCAATAGCATCTGTTTTTGCTAAATCTTCTGGTTTTCCAGACGTACATACCCAACGGAATGGTCCAAAACCATAATCAAAGCACATTGGTCCCATGATGTCTTGCACATAGCTAGGGTATTTAAAATCAATACCATTTTCTGCCATAATATCAGCACCTGCACGAGAGGCTTCTAACAAAAAAGCATTTCCATAATCAAAAAAGTATGTGCCTTTAGCAGTGTGTTTATTAATTGCTGTTGTATGGCGACGTAATGTTTCTTGTACTTTGCTTTTAAATAGTTCAGGATGATTTGCCATCATATCATTGGCTTCTTCAAAAGATAGACCTACAGGATAATATCCTCCAGCCCAAGGATTGTGAAGCGATGTTTGGTCACTTCCCAAATCAATATGTATATTGTCTTTGTCAAATTGTTCCCAAACATCAACAATATTGCCATGGTAAGCTATTGAGATTGTTTCTTGGTTATTCTTTGCATGTTTTACCCGAGCTACCAATTCATTTAAATTAGAAAAAACTTCGTCAACCCAACCTTGAGAGTGACGTGTATGTACCGCTTTTTCATTCACTTCTGCACAAACTGTAATACAACCTGCAATATTTCCAGCTTTGGGTTGCGCACCAGACATGCCTCCTAATCCTGAAGTTACAAAAAGATTGCCTTTAGGAGGTTTGTTAATTTTCCGAAATGCATTTAATACGGTAATGGTTGTGCCATGAACAATACCTTGTGGGCCAATATACATATAGCTTCCTGCAGTCATTTGACCATATTGGGTAACACCTAAGGCATTGAACTTTTCCCAATCATCTTGTTTTGAATAATTAGGAATCATCATGCCATTAGTCACGACAACTCTTGGCGCTTCTTTATGAGATGGAAATAAGCCCATTGGATGACCAGAATACATTACAAGCGTTTGCTCGTCATTCATTTCAGCAAGATACTTCATGGTTAATCTATACTGTGCCCAATTCTGGAAAACAGCTCCATTTCCGCCATAAGTTATTAGCTCATGAGGATGTTGTGCAACCGCATAGTCTAAATTATTCTGAATCATTAGCATTATAGCAGCAGCTTGTTTAGATTGCGCTGGATACTCTTCAATAGGGCGAGCGTACATTTTGTAATCAGGACGTAAACGGTACATATAAATACGCCCGTAGGTGTTTAATTCCTGATTAAACTCTTCAATCAATTCTGCATGATGTTTAACATCAAAATAGCGCAGAGCATTTCTAAGAGCTAATTTTTTTTCTTCCGTAGAGAGTATGTTTTTTCGCTTTGGAGCATGATTAATGGAAGTGTCATAGGGCTTATGTAGGGGTAATGTTTCTGGAATTCCTTCTAATATGTGTTCTTTAAAAGTCATTGTTAATTTGTGCTTCTTAATTTTGTTTTTGATCAAATCCATAAGGACAATGTCTGCAATTACTCTCGCAACAATATCCTCTTTTTAAGTGATATTGCTTAGTGAAACAGCGATAACCTTCGGGTGTTAAATAGTAATCGCCTTCTTCAATTGGGACAAACTCCTTCATAT